>DAOVTU010000082.1 GCA_030632925.1 Candidatus Krumholzibacteriia bacterium
CTCGGTTGAAGATTTGCCACCGCTGGTGGGAGCCGTGCTTTCCAGTTCGGCCCTGATTATGGTGGCGCTGTGGGTCTTCTGGACCGCGCCCGGCGGTTTCCCGCTTTCGTCCCTGGCCATCGACATGGTGCTCTGCCTGGTGCTGGTCACCATTGGCCGCTTCGCGTTCCGACTCATCAGTGGGCCTTCGGATCGCTTCGGCAACAAGGCGCCGCGCAAGCGGGCCATCATCGTGGGCAGCGGCAATGCCGGCGCCCTGACCATCGAGGCCATGCAGTCGCCGCGGTTGGGGGGCTTTCGGCCCGTGGCCATCGTGGACGACAACGTGCATGCCCAGGGCGTGCGCATCCGGGGCGTCGAGGTCATGGGCACCGTCGCGGACATTGCCGCGGTGGCGAAAAAGCGCAAGGCCGAGGTCATCGTCCTGGCCATACCGTCGGCGACCACTTCGCAGCTTTACCGCATTGTTGACCATTGCCAGGAAGCGGGCCTGCCGCTCAAGTCCGTGCCCAGTTTCTGGGAAATCATGGAGAGCGAAAAGCCCGGCGTCCGGCGGGTGGAAGATTTCAGCACGACCAGTTTGTTGAAGCGGCGCCCGGTTAGTGGCGACGTGGGCGTGATCCGGGAAATGCTCAAGGGCAAGCGCGTGCTGGTGACGGGCGCAGCCGGCAGCATCGGCTCGGAAGTGTGCCGGCAGATCGTCGAAAGTGGCGCGGCTCATCTGGCCTGCCTGGACAAGGACGAAAATGGGCTGTTCCGCATCGAACGCGAGCTGCGGGACCACAAGGGCGACACGACTTTTGAATTCCTGCTGGGCGACATCAAGAATCCGCGTCGTCTCGAACAGTTTTTTGCCAGCGCGCGGCCCGAGATCATTTTTCACGCCGCGGCCTACAAGCACGTGCCCATCCTGCAGTTTCATCCCGAAGAGGCCGTGCTCAACAACGTATTTGGCACCCGGCAACTGGCCGACATGGCGGTGCGCCATGGTGTCGAACGCTTCGTGATGATCTCGACCGACAAGTCGGTCAATCCGACCAACGTGATGGGCGCCAGCAAACAGATCGCCGAGAAGGTGATCCTGACGCGGCAGGCCAAGGAAGAGAACAAGACGCGCTTCTCGATTATTCGCTTCGGCAACGTGCTCGGCAGCGCCGGCAGCGTGGTCGAGATGTTCAACAAACAGATCAAGCGCGGTGGGCCGGTGACGGTCACTCATCCGGATATGGAACGCTTCTTCATGACCATCGCCGAGGCGGTTCAGTTGGTGCTGTTTGCCGCGGCCATGGGCCAGGGCGGCGACGTGTTCATTTTGGACATGGGCGATTCGGTGAAAATTGACGACCTGGCGCGGCAGATGATCCGGCTGTCGGGCCTGACGCCCGATGTGGACATCAAACTGAAGTACACAGGATTGCGGCCGGGCGAGAAATTGTACGAAGAACTGTGGGCCGAAGGCGAAGAGCCGAGCAAAACCGACAACGACGGCATCATGGTGGCGCGGCGGCAGACCATCGACCTCGCTGAAGTCGAAGCCGGCGCCGGGCGCATTGTCGAGGCGGCCATGATGGGGGATCAGGAGGGGATCTGGCGGGAGTTGCTGAAGCTGGTGCCGGACTTTGCAGGGAACACAGGTCGGGATGCCGAGACGCCGCCGGTGGACCCGCGCCTCGAAGAACAGGCCAATGCCGGCGAGGCCTCGGCCAGCCAGGGACCTGAACCGACATGACCGTGACGCGACCTTCATTGCGCCACAACTTTTCGTGGACCTTTACGGGCAATCTCGTTTATGCAGCGAGCCTGTGGGTCGTCCTGTCGTTGCTGACCAAGGTGGGGGACACCGGCACGGTGGGGCGTTTTTCGCTGGCTTCGGTCATCGCCACTCCCATCATCATGTTCAGCAATCTCCAATTGCGCGCCCTTTTGACCACTGACGCCCGCGGCGACTACACCTTGTCCGACTATGTGGGCCTGCGCCTGATGGCTTTGCCCATCGGAATGGTTGCCGTGGTGATCGTGGCCATTCTGGGCTACAGCGGCGACCAGATTCTGGTGATTTCCCTGTTTGCCCTGGCGCGGGTGGTCGAGTCGGGCAGCGACATCCTGTACGGTTATGCCCAGAAGCGGGAGCGCCTGGACCTGGTGGCCCGCTCAATGATCATCAAGGGTATTGCCACCGTGGTGGTGGTCGGCGGAACCTATGTTCTGACCCACAGCCTGCCTGCCGCGATGATGGCCTTGGTCATCGCCTGGTTGTTGCCGCTTCTTTTCTACGACCTTCCGCAGTGCCGCAAACTGACCGCCGATGTGGACGGCGACTCCCTGCGCCCGGCCTGGCGCTGGGCTTCGTTGCGCTCGCTGATCTGGACGGCCCTGCCCATGGGCGTCGTCATGCTGCTGATTCAGCTGCGCAATACCATTCCGCGCACGATTCTGGAGTCCCATTACAGTGAAGACGAACTGGGCATCTTTGCGGCCCTGGCGTATTTGGTGATAGTGGGTACGACCGTGACCCTGGCTTTGGCCCAGTCGAGCCTGGCCCGGTTGTCGGTGTATTATGCGCAAGGCGAGGCCCGGGCCTTTCGGCGCACGGTGGGCAAATTGGTGCTGCTGGGCATGGGCCTGGGCGTGGCCGCCGTGCTGGTGGCCTGGTTGCTGGGCGAGCCGATCCTGGACCTGATCTACGAAAAAGAATACGGCGACCACGCCGATCTGCTGGTGCTGATCATGGCCGCCGGTGGGGTCCTGTTCGTAGCCAACCTGCTGGGCGCGCCGGCCACCGCCACGCGCAATTTCCGCGGCCAGATGGTCGTGCACTTGATCAACGTGGGCGTATTGTATGGACTGGGGACCGCGCTTATTCCCTCGCTGGGCATGACGGGCACGGCCTGGACGATGCTCGGTGGCGCCGTATGGGTGACTCTGGGTTATGGCGGTTTGGTCTGGTATGGCTATCGGCGCCTCGTGGCCCGCAGCAAGGCCGGGGTGGAGGTGTCTGCATGACTTTTGTCGACTTTGGCTGGTTGTTGCTTTTTGCTTTTGTCGCGGCGGTGGGGTTGGTTCTGGGCAAGCGGATGTTCGGATTCTGGTTTTCGCCATTGGCCGTTTTTATCGGAATGAACTGCGCCTCCATGGTGGCTTACCACCTGCGCTTGCTGGAGTTCAGTGAAGTGTCGCCGATGACCCATTTTCTGCTGCTGGCCTCGTTGGCTTGTTTCACTTTTGGCACCATGATTGCCCTGGAAGGCAGCCCGCGCGAGAAATTGAATGATGAACCACCTCCTTTTGATGGCAAAGGGCTCGACACGTTTTTTACCATCACGGCTATTCTGGCTTCGATTGGTTGGCTGTTGGCAGTCATGATACTGGTCGGCCGCCACGGGCTGGGAGCCCTGCTGGGCAACATCTGGGTGCTGCAGCTCGAATTTCAGATGCAATTCATAGGCTACCTGAACATGATTGGTATCCTGGTGCTGCCGACTTTTGTTCTGAAATGGGCCCGTGGGCGGGTGCATTTTTGGGACTACGCCCTGGTGGGTACGGCTTTGTTCGGGCTGTTGCTGGCGGGCATCAAGGCCTACCTCATATACTCCATGCTTACGGCCCTGTTTGTATGGAGCACCACCCGGCCGGATCGTTTTCGGCCAGCGTACCTGTTTGCCGGCCTGCTGGTCATGCTGGGCTTTTTTATAGTCTACACCAACAAGGTCGACGTTTTTGTTTCCGGCAGTTTTGAGTCGCGGACCTGGCTGGCGAATTTTCCTTCTCTGCAGCGGCCCTATGTCTATCTGGTTGGCAGTTGGCCGGCCCTCGAAAACATCGTCAACGGCACCATGCCTGACGCTCCCATGGGCGGGGTTGTCGTACTGCAACCGCTGTGGAAACTGCTGGGCGATGGGCTCGGCATCATCGATCCGATGCCCTTCAATCTTCCCTTCACCAACATCGGCACGACGTTCTTCAACGTCTACAGCCTGCCCGGTGAAATCTTTTGGGATTTTGGTTGGCCGGGCCTGATCATCCTCTCGACCGCGCTGGGCGCTATCAGCACCAAACTCTACCTGCGGGTTCGCCGGTTGGGCTACTGGGCCCATCATCTGGTATACGGTATCATCGGCTATGGGCTGTTCCTGTCGCCGTTTGTCTATTCGTACCGCTTCAATGTGTTCGTGATTCTGGGCTACATTTTTGCCGTGGCTTTTGTCGGCCTGCGCGGCGGGTCCCTGTTCGTGAGGCAGGACAATGACTAGGCCGCTGACAACCAACAACCGCCTGCGTGTCACCGGCCTGACGGGCCATCGACGCACGCCCAGCGCCCGCTTTCGCGTGGGCCAGTTTGTCGAACCCCTGGCCGCCGAGGGAATCGACCTGGATTGGCGTCCGGCTCCGGTCTCGGAATACCCGCCCGTAGCCACCTGGCAACGCCCACTGTGGTTGGCCGCCACCATGGCCGCGCGGTTGCCGAGCATCGCCCGCACCTGGTCGGCTGACGTGACCCTGCTGAACCGTGAATTCGTATCGACTCTGGCCACCATCGAGGGCTGGACCGGAGGCCCGCGGGTTTTTGATGTCGACGATGCCATCTGGCTGCGCCGTGGGGGTGGTTATGCCGCTCGCATTGCTCGCCAGATGGATCTGGTCGTGTGTGGCAACGAAGTCATTGCCGAATGGTTTGGCCAGCACTGTTCGCAGCTGGAAATCCTGCCAACGGCCGTAGATACCGAGCGTTTTGTGCCGCACCCTCTGGCGGACCCCGGCGCCGCACCAACTTTTGGCTGGAGCGGCACCTCATCCAACCACGGCTTCATTCTGGATCTCGAAGAAGCCTTCGCCCAGGTGCTGCAGGAAATTCCCAACGCCCGCCTGCGGGTGTGCTCGGACCGGGAACCAAAATGGAAAAACCTGCCCGCCGAACGGGTGGATTTTGTGCCCTGGTCGATGGCGGCCGAAGTCGCATTTGTCCAGGCCCGGAACGTGGGCCTGATGCCCCTGGAGGACACGGCCTGGACCCGCGGCAAATGTTCCTACAAGATGCTGCTCTACCTCAGTTGCGCGGTGCCGGCAGTGGTCAGCCCCGTGGGCATGAACAATCAGGTGCTGGCCGAAGGCGAAGTGGGGCGGGCCGCCAATACAGCGGCGCAATGGACTGACGAGATCATTGCGCTTTTGAAGGATGCCGAAGCCAACCGGGCCATGGGCGCTGCGGGGCGCCGCTTGGTTCAGGAAAAATACAGTGTGGAAGTCATCACCCGGCAGTGGGCCGCCCTTTTGCGGCGCACCGCCAGGCGGGCCTGAAGGAGCAATCGAACGTGTGTGGACTGACCGGATTCTGGGACCAGGGGCATTGCCTGCAAGATGCGACAGCCAGCCTGTCGTCCATGACGCAGGCGCTGTCCCATCGTGGTCCTGACGACCAGCAGATCCACTACGAAGCCGAGACCGGTTTGGGCCTTGGGCACCGACGCCTGTCCATCATTGACCTCTCGGATGAAGGCCGCCAGCCGATGACTTCGGCCAGTGGGCGCTATGTGATGGCCTTCAATGGCGAGATCTACAACTACCGGGATCTGGCGAACGAACTGCAACCTACCGGCGTGGTCTTTCGCGGCCACAGCGATACCGAAGTGGTCCTGGCCGCCGTCGAAGCGTGGGGCCTGGAAGCAACCCTCGGGCGGCTCAATGGCATGTTTGCCATCGCGCTGTGGGACCGCCAAGAGCGCATCCTGTATTTGACTCGCGACCGCATGGGCATCAAGCCCCTGTACTACGGCAATGTGGCCGGCAGCTTTGTTTTTGCCTCGGATCCGGCCGCGTTTACGAAGCTGCCGGGGTTCAGCGGCGAAATCGACCGTGGTGCGCTGACGTTATATCTGCGGCATTTGTACATCCCGGCGCCGTGGAGCATTTACCAGGGAATACTCAAGCTGGACGCTGGCCATGTGCTCACCCTGCGCGACGGGGCGGTCACACAGTTGCCGGAATCGCGACCCTTCTGGTCAGTTAGCGAAGCTGTTGAAAAAGGCATGGTTGATCCCTTCACCGGATCGGCCACAGCTGCGGTCGATGAGCTGGAGGAACTGCTGTCCGACGCTGTCAGCAAGCGCCTGGTTTCGGACGTGCCTTTGGGCGCCTTTCTTTCCGGCGGCGTGGATTCGTCCACAGTCGTCGGATTGATGCAAAAAGCCTCCAGCAAACCCGTGCGCACTTTCAGCATCGGTTTTACCGAAGAAGAATTCAACGAAGCGGCCTACGCCGCCGAAGTGGCTGCCCACCTGGGCACTGATCATACCGAGTTGATCGTTTCGCCGCAGGACTGCCTTGATGTGATTCCCAAGCTGCCGGGCATGTACAGTGAACCCTTCGCCGACAGTTCGCAGATTCCGACCTATCTGGTCTCGAAGTTGGCCCGGTCCGAAGTGACCGTCAGCCTGAGCGGCGACGGTGGCGACGAATTGTTTTGCGGCTACCACCGTTACAATTTTGCCCGCTCTTTGCACCGCCTTGAAGGCCGCACGCCGGGCTGGTTGCGGGCGGCCCTGGCACCGGCGGCGCGGGGTGTGCCGGTGGGCGTGTGGGACCGTGTCTTGAAACTGGTGAAACCGGTGCAGTCCGATGGCCGCGATTTTGCGTGGACCGGCGACCGGGTGCACAAGCTGGCTTCGGTGGTGGGCCAGCAGGATTTTGCCGGCATGTACCGCGCTCTGCTTTCGCTTTGGACCGATCCCCAACGCATGGTCCACGGTGGTTTCGAGCCGCCCACCAACCTTTCGGGCAGGCAAGGTCTGCCACCGGTGGATGGCATGGAGGGGCAGGTCATGTTCTGGGACATGATCAACTACCTGCCGGACGACATCCTGACCAAGGTGGACCGGGCCAGCATGGCCGTTGGCCTGGAGGCCCGCGTGCCCTTGCTGGATCACCGCGTGGTCGAGTTTGCCTGGCGCCTGCCGCAGCAGTACAAGGTGCGTGATGGTCAAAGCAAATGGATTCTGCGCCAGGTTCTGGACCGCCAGGTTCCCCGCGCACTGATCGAACGGCCCAAGCGAGGTTTTGCGGTGCCGATGGCAACCTGGTTGCGTGGCCCCTTGCGCGAGTGGGGCGAAAGCCTGTTGCAGCCAGATCAACTGGAAGAACGCGGTGTGCTGGATGCCCGCCGTGTGCGCCGCCTCTGGAGCGAATTTCAAAAGGGTGATCGCCAGTGGCAAGCCCAGCTTTGGGCCATCCTCATGTACCAGGCCTGGCAAGAGAAATGGACCGGCCGATGAAGCTGGTACACGTCATCATCGGGTTGCACGTCGGGGGCGCCGAAACGATGCTCCTGAAGCTGCTGCAAGGCCTGGACCGCACCCGTTTCGAACCGGTCGTGGTGGCCCTGATGGACGGCGGCGAAATTTCTGACCAGATCCAGGCTCTGGATATTCCCGTGCATCATCTGGGGATGAAAAACCTGGCCGGCGCGCCGGGCACGCTGTTGAAGTTGCGTCGCCTGGCCCGCGAACTTGAACCGGACCTGATTCAAGGCTGGATGTATCACGGCAATCTGGCGGCGACCCGGTTGGCGCGCTGGGCGCCGGGCGATCCGGTCCTGTTCTGGAACATCCGCCACACCATGACTGAACACGCTCCGGAAAAAATGACGACCAGGGCTCTGATCCGGCTGGGCGGTCGCTGGTCTGGGCAGGCTCGCCAGGTAGTGCACAACTCTCATCTTAGCGTGGGTCAGCACGAAGGCCTGGGATTCGGCTGCGAAAACTCACTCGTCATCCCCAATGGTTTTGATCTGGAAGCATTCCGGCCGGATGCCGACGCCGGTTCGAAGCTGCGTTCGGAACTGGGCCTGGCTGCGGACACCGTTCTGGTCGGCACTCTGGGGCGCCATCATCCGATCAAGGGGCTGGCGGATTTCTTGATGGCCTTGGCGGCTATGGAATCGGTGCCCCCAACGGCGCATTTCCTCTGTGCCGGACGTGATGTCACCGCGCAGAACGCCGAACTCAAGTCACTGGTGGTCCAAACCGGATTTGCCGATCGCGTGCATTTGCTGGGGCCGCGCAGTGATGCGCCGGAATTCCTGGCCGGCCTCGACCTGTTTTGCCTGCCTTCGCGAGCAGAAGGTTTTCCCAATGCCCTGGGCGAAGCCATGGCCTGTGGATTGCCCTGTGTGGCGACCGACGTGGGCGAGGCCACCATCATGCTCGAAGGCTTGTGCGATACGGTGCCGCCGAATTCCCCGGCGAAGTTGGCGGTGGCCCTCGATAATATGCTGGCCATGCCTCCGGAAGGCCGCCGCGCCCTGGGAACACAGTGCCGGGAACGCATGGCCGAACGGTACCGGTTGGCGGCGATCGTAACACTCTACGAAGACATGTACGCCTCTGGCGTGGAATCCTGAATTCAACTTTTTCGTGCAAGGAACGGTGCCTTGATGCCGGCAAGATCACTTTCGCGTCTTCGGTGGGTTGCCCTGGCCTGGGACTGGGCTGCAGCGACCATGATTCTGGCGCTGCCACTCGTGATTTTTTTCAGGCACAACGACTATAGCCTGCTGCGGCCGGAAGTCGCAGCCTGCTTCGCCTGGGTGGCTGCCGCCGGTCTGATCTGGGGACTGATGATGTGGTTGGGTCGCACGGCCGGGCGGGTGATCGTGACCACTTTTCTGCTGCTGATGCTGGTGGACGTGCAAACCGGTTGGTTGACGGTGATCGGCTTGCGCCTGGGCTTGAATCTGCTGGGCCTGGGCCTGGTGTGTTGGTTCTTGCGGCGGCGGCTGTCTTCGGTGGTGGTGGTTTTGTGTGGGGCCATGATGTTGGCGACCCGGTTCCTGGCGCCTGGCCAAATGGTGCGTCAGCGAGGCGAATATCCGGGCTCC
>DAOVTU010000481.1 GCA_030632925.1 Candidatus Krumholzibacteriia bacterium
GATTTTGACCTGAGAATCGGCACCAGCGCCGTCGATAGCATGGTAGTCTTCTTCGATGGTGAACGGCTTGCGGTGGTTGCTGAGCGCCCATTCACCTTCCCCTTTCTGCTCGCAAAATATGAGCCCGGCGAACATTCCCTGGGTGTAACGGTATTTGCCGGTGATGCCCAGGAGCAATTGTCTGCTGATGTTCTCATGTGCCATGGCGTGGGCCATGACGTGGGCAATTATGCTCCGTCGTACTCGCTTGATGACCTGGACGGCGCCAGGCATTCGTTCAGAGCCTATCCGGAAGCCAAATTACTTTTGCTCGAATTCTGGGCGACCTGGTGCCCGCCATGCCGGGCAGCGCTTCCGGAAACGCAGCGCCTATTCGAGGAATATGGTGACAAGGGCTTGAAGGTGCTGACAATCAACCACGAAAACGAAGAGATCATTCAGCCGTTCATGCTCGAAAACGAATACTCTTTTCCTGTTCTGCTTGATTCGGACAGTCGAGCACAACTGCTGTTTGGTGTAGTCGGCATACCTTCGTATTTCCTTATTGACCGTCGTGGGATTGTGCGCCATGTGCGTCTTGGGACTGGCTGCACGCCCCTGGAAGAAATCATCAAGGAGTTGCTGCAGGAGTGACATCGGTGTCCCCGGCCTCGAACCCCGGCCCCTTTGGCCGGCCCCGCAAAAATTCCGGTTCCAGTGGTTCACGTTTCCCCTCCCGGTGACTCTTGTTAAATATCGAAGTCACGTGCAGGACTTTCCTGCCTTTTTCCGGCATCCCGAATGTGCTACATCTAGTGGCTGGGAGGCTCAGCAGGATCAAATCAAACCGAGGGAAAACATTTCAGTGGCAACATTGTTGAAGTCGCGACTGCTGAAACTCTGGATCATGATCCTGACCTTCTGCCTGACTTGGGCCGAGGTGGGGCGATTGACCGGGATTGTCCATAGGAGTGTTCTGGATGATTTATTTCGTGGGGCATCCCGGTGGTGGGACCAGCCGGCTGCAGTCCACATCCTGGCCCTGGTATTTTTCGGCCTCCTTCTTTTCCTGGCCGGTTTCCGATTCACCCGCGGGTTATCAGTCCCCGACAACAGGTATGAAAGATCCCTCGCGATCATAGTTCTCCTTCTGGGATTGTTCCTTTGCCTGAACCAGTTCTCGGAACTGAACAACGTCGTATCCAGAAGAACGGATTTCGGCACGATTCTCGACGGTTCGGCGGCACTGTTCGCCGGTGCCGACCCCTATGCGGCCACCGACAACCAGTACTTTTACCCCCCTTTGCTGGCTTTTCTCTTCGGGCCCCTGCTGCTGGCGCCGCCGGCCGGAGCAAGCACCCTGTTCTTTTCCATCAAGTTGATCATGATCATCTGGACCTTGCTGGCCTGCCACCGGCTGGTCGGAGGCAATCACTTCAGGGCCGGGCGACACGCCCTGTTCGTCCTGGGCATGATCTTCGTGGCGGCGCGTTTCTGGGTCGCCGACCTCCAGTACGGCAATACCAATGTTGTGATCCTGTTCCTGGTGATCGCCTCAATCTATTTCGACGGCAAAGACCGCCCCTTGCCTGCGGGCCTCACCCTGGCCCTGGCCGTGGCGATCAAGATCGTTCCGGTGGTGCTTTGCCTCCATTTTCTGGTCAGGGGCCGCTGGCGCACCCTGGCGGCATTCGTGGCCGGTCTGGTTGGGTTCAACCTCCTGCCCTGGGTATTCCTGCAGAGTCACTGGAAGGAAGCCTGGACGGCCTATCTCGATGCGGGCGTGACCGGCAAACTCAGCGAGCGGCTGGCCCAGCCCGACAACCAATCCCTGTGGGGAACAATCAACCGGATCTTTCCGGCCGTCCCGCTCTCCGCTCTCCGCCTGATTTGGGGGGCAACTTCAGCCATCTGTGCGGTTTTCGTGGGTTTTGTGTCCTGGCGGTCGCGTAACCATGGTGAATTGGCCCAGGTTGCCGGCGCCTCCCTGTATCCGCTGCTGGGATTGTTGGTATCGCCCGGCAGCTGGGTTGTCCACTACACCATGGTGTTATTGCCGATGGTTGTGCTGTGGAAGATAGCCCTGTCCCGTCTGGCGCCGGGTCGCTGGGTGTGGCCTCTGTTTTTCTGCACCAACTTTGCCTTCACCATTTCCGGTTGGTCCCGGCCCACGGTCAAGGCATCCATCACCCAATCCTGGTTCGTCATCGCATCGCTGCTGCTGATGGTCGGAATCGGGGTCTGGGTTCTGGGGCAGCGGCAGGTCGATTCTGTTTCCCGATTCAGCGCAGCCCGTCGAGCACAGTCTTCACGACCTGAGCCGGCCAGCGGCGCGGGATCGTCGCCTGACTGAGATGTGCTGCGTAAAGCGACCCAACCAGCAGGCTGACCACGATCTCGGGGTCCACGTCCTCGCGAACCTCGCCCCGCTCACGGGCACGCTCCAGGATCTCGCCTAGCAGACTCGAGCGCAGCGCCCACACCCGCTCCCGAAACAACTTGATCAATTCCGGTGTCTGCCCTTCCTCGGCGAGCAGGTTTCCAACCAGTGCCATGCTGTGTTTGGCCCGCAGCCGTCGCGCCAGGTGCTCGAGCGCCCGCGTCAGCGCCGCCTCCACATCGAGGTCGGCTCGGGGCCGCGCCTGATCGTCGATCCGCGAGGCAAGCGCTGCCATGGCCAGGTCGGCCTTGGTCTCGAAGCGCCGGTAGATCGCCGGACGGCTGACACCGGCTGCGGTGGCGACGGCGGCAATCGACATGCGAGCGTAGCCATGCTCGGCGAGCAGACGGGCTGCCGCGGCGAGGATTGCAGCATCGACCTTGGGGTCGCGGGGACGGCCTGGATTTTGTTCGGTTGACATATCAGATACAATACAGTATTGTATCGTAAAATGCAAGAAAAAAGGAGAGTCTCATGATTGTCAAGCATGACCAAGTCAAAGAGCATAACCTCCCAGGCCTCTCGCATCGCACCGTCGCTGGTCCGCTGCAAGGCTTCCAAACCCTCGAGGTCTGGATACAGACCGTCGACCCCGGCGCGGCCACGCCCGTTCACCGGCACAATTGCGAAGAAGCGATCGTGATCCTCGAGGGGCACGGGGTGCTCGCACTCGAGGGGCTCGAGCAGGCATTCGGTCCAGGCGAAACGCTCGTGGTCCCGCGGGACGCCGTTCACCAAGTGACCTGCACCGGCACCGAGCCGCTGCGACTGGTCGCCGCGCTCGGCGCCGCACCCGTGCGTGTACACTCCGCCACGAATGAGCGCATTCCGTTGCCGTGGGATGCGCCTGACCCGACGGTCTAGCCCACGCTGGCTGGTATTGCCCCGCGCGAGCATGTCCCAGGGGCTGGTGGGCTTCGACGCCACCAGCAGGGGCAAGGGTCGACTCGACTTGCGCAAAAATGTCGGGTGCGATATGGTCCCCGGGCTCATCGATATTGACCGTTCAATCGTACTGACGGTGGTTTCCACGAGGAGATAGGGATGATTCAAAGCTCAGGAGCAAGGCGTTTTCTGACCCTGGCCTTGGCGGCGATCTGGACGGGGTTGGC
>DAOVTU010000575.1 GCA_030632925.1 Candidatus Krumholzibacteriia bacterium
ACCATCACTTCGGTGTCCGAAATGATATCCAGACTCACCTGGGCCACGACAGCCTTTTCGCTGTTGTCCTGGTCTGCGGTCGCGGTCCGGCGCAACTCCAGGCTCGATTCGAAAGCCAGCGGAGTGGCCAGCAACAGGATGATCACCAGGACCAGCGAAACATCGATCAGCGGCGTCATATTGACGTCGGCCAATGGCCCATCGCTATCCGGATTTCGGTTCCAGCGGAACGGTTTCATGCCTGCGCCCCTATCCGGCCACGGCGGTGGCGGTTTCCTGCTCCGTCGTTTCATTCAGAGTCGTTTCATTCAGAGTCGTCTCATTCTTAATGGCCGACTCGACCATCTGCGACACGGCAATGGCGCTGGTCGCCGCATCTTTTTCACGCATGGCCACACACAGGCTGCGCGTGTGGTTCTCTGCCACCGTCAGCATGATGTTCAAGCGGCGGTTAAAATGGTTGTAGAGCATGACCGCCGGCACGGCGATGACCAGGCCCGCAGCCGTCGTCACCAGGGCTTCGGCCACACCTGCAGCCACCACCGAAGGCGCTCCGGCTCCGGCCGCGCTCATGGCATGGAAGGCCCGCATGATGCCCCAAACCGTACCCAGCAGACCGATCAACGGCGCGATGGCCGCCATGGTCCCAAGCATGCCGGTATTGCGTTCGAGTAGCAGTTTCTGCTGACTGAGGGCCACCTGCATGATTTCTTCGGATTCCCGCGGCGCGGTCTGGTAACCGGTCAGGGTCGTGGCAGCCACGTTGCCCATGGGGTGGTCGTTGTTCTGGCAATGGGTGACCGCCACGTTGATCTGGCCCTCGCGCACGGCGCGCAACGCTTCGATGAGCGTGGCGTCGGCATTACCGGACCGCTTGCGGAAGTAGACCAGACGCTCCAGGGCAAAGCCCAGGGTGATCACGCTGCAACCCACAAGCACCATCAGGATGGGACTGTCGGTCAAAGCTCCGACCCAATTGAATTCCACGAACATGTTGACTCCTTCAGCTGAAAAACCGTCCCGGCCCGCAGGCCGGTGCGGAACCTATTGCAAAGCGGCGGCGATGTCGGAGGCCCGGCCCGTGGCCGCAGCCACCAGGTCAGGATCCTCCGCGTTTTTCATCAAATCCCGATACGAAGCCAGGGCCCGGTCGTACTGCTCGGTGTCTTCGAACAGCACCGCACAGCGCGCCACCGATGACAGACGGAACGGATCGTCACCCGTGCTGCCCCCGCGAGCAGCCAGGGTGTAGGCCTCGATGGCTTTCTTGGTGCGATCCTTCTTCTCGAAGCAACCGCCCATCCGGTAATAAATCTGAGCGTGCAGAGCCGGCTCGGGCTTGGCCCGCGCCGCGGCCCGGAAGGCCGTGATGGCGTCAAAGACTCGGCCAGACTGCTCGTAGATGTCGCCCAACTGGAACGCCACCTCAGCTGCCCGATCGTCCTTGGCATACTGCACTTGATAGTCTGTGAAGTAAGCCGTGGCCTGGGCCAGATCGCCCTCCATCCGGCTGCACAACCCAAGATTGAACAGGGAGGCCTTGGCCAACTCGGGCTCGGCTTCATCGGCCATCACCGTGGTGAAATACCCGGTGGCCCCTTCGTAATCGCCCGCCTCGAAGTGGTTCATGCCCAGGCGGAAGTGGGTCGAGGTCGTCAGATCGCTGTCGGCAAAGAAGCCCAGGAATTGTTCGTAACCCAGCCGCGCCTTGGCGCTGTTTTGGGCCAGATCATGGGACTCTGCCATCAGGAACTGGGCCCGATCGGCCGCCGAGTAGCCGGGGAACTGGCTGACAACGCGGCGATATTCATCGGCCGCCGCGGCGTAGTTTTCTTGTTCGTACAGGCGCGTGGCAATTTGGAATTGGGCGTCCGGCGCAAAGGAGCCCTGGGGATATTTTTGCAGCAGCACGGAAAGCTGCTCCACGCCGCCCTCCTGCTGGCCCATGCGGTACAGCGCCAACTCGATGCCCTGGTCCGCTTCGACTTTCAAATTCGAGGCCGGATACTGCCGAATCATCGCTTCGTAGCCAGCCACCGCGTCGGCATCCTGGCCGGCGTTGTAGTCGCACTGGGCGATGCGCAACATGCCCAGGCTGGCCGCGGGAGTGCTGCCGAAGTTGTCCAACAGTCCCTGATAGCAACGCTTGGCGGCCGCGTATTGGTCGGCCTGGAAATACAAATCCCCCGCCCGGGCCCAGGCCTTTTCGGCCATGGCATCGGTCGGGTCGGTGTCCACGATGGTTTCCCAGCGGTCGATGGCGTCGCCCGCCCGGTCCAGGCGCAGGTAACACAAGCCGGCCTGATACAGACCCAACTGGCGCTGCCCGTGGTCCGGATAGCTGGCCACGAATTCTTCGTACGCGTCGACCGCTGCCTGATACTGCCCCTGATTGAAACGCACATGCGCCACGTTCAACAGGGCCTCGGCGAAGGGCCGCAAATCGCCCTCACCAGTGTAACTGGCCAACAGGTTTTCGCTGGTCGCTATGGCCTGATCCTCTTCACCCAATTGCGCATAGGTCCAGGCCAGCAACTGGTTGGCCGTATTGACGGCCGGATGGCGGGAATGTTCATCCCTCACCATTTCCAGACTTGCGCGGGCCTCGGCATAGTGGCCCTGGCTGGCCATGGCGTCGGCGTCGATCAGCACGGTCCAGACCCGCCAGAACGAATCGCTCGCCGGAAGATTCTGCAACATCGCGTGAGGCGCGCCGGTCAACTGACCCAGATCGCCCACCCGGTGCCAGCACACTTCGGTCATGCACAAGGAAGCCTCCACCAGTTCCTGGTGCGCAGGATTCGCAAAAACAATGGTCCCGTCGCTGTTCTCGTGGCGCGCGTAGCGATCCAGGATGATTTGGAAATAAAACTTTCAATTTTTCCGGCAATAGTCATACAAGCCTCCTATGTTATCCAACATTTTCCACAGATTCAATTTCCGGAATCTCCTCTTTCAAAACTTTTTCAATCCCGTTTTTCAGTGTCATCTGTGAC
>DAOVTU010000618.1 GCA_030632925.1 Candidatus Krumholzibacteriia bacterium
GCGAACTGGAAGGAAGGTCAGGATTTTCGGCCACCGCCCGGCTGGAACGAGGGCTTCGAGTACAGCGGCGACGGTGGCGGCGGCCCCGGTGGCGAAACAGTCTTATGTGGGCACGCCGGGAGCGCGCCAGGCGGCGCCTGCACGGGCAGCACCGGTTGTCCCGGTTGTCCCGGTTGTTCCGAACGCTTCATCGGGCACGCCCGACATGGCTGCGGCTGATCGTGCGGTGCCCGGTTGGACCAAGCTGATCGATCGCTTGATGAAGCAGTACCCGCGCTTGGGTTCGTGCCTCATGAACGGCTTACCCCAGATGAGCGATGACGGCCAAATGACCGTATCTTTTGCCGAAGACAAGAGCTTTGCCGTCAAGAGCATCTCCGGTGAATGCCAGACCATTGGCGAAGTGGCCAGCGAGATGTGGGGCAAGAGTATCAAGGTCGAATTGATTCTGGGCCAGCGCGGTCAGGCCAAGGAAGTGACCGAGGAAATCCGGCAGGAAGTGGCGCCGACTCATCGTGAGGAATTGGACAAGGCCTGTAAGGGTGATGAGGCCCTGGGTGATCTGGTGGACATGATGGGTGGCGGCAAGCCCCTGCTCGAGAGTGATCGGGAGAACTGGGATAAGCCCGGAAAATAGCCCACGACAATTGATCCGGACAACCGTTGGAAATCAACCGCAAAGAGGAATGAAATACCATGGACATGCGTATGCTCATGAAGCAAGCCCAGCAGATGCAGGCCAAGATGGCCAAGGCCCAGGAAGAGCTCGAAGGCAAGGAAGTGACCGCCGAGGTCGCCGGGGGCCAGGTCAAGGTTGTCATGAATGGCAAACACCGGCTCAAGAGCATCCATATCGCGCCCGAGAGCCTGGACCCCGATGATATCGAGTTCCTGCAGGACCTGATCATCGCGGCGGTCAACGAAGGCGCCAAGAACGTCGATGCCATGGTCGAAAAAGACATGGGCTCAGTCACCGGTGGCATGAACATCCCCGGCATGCCGGGCATGGGTTGAGATGAACCGTCCGGGCAATGGGAAAGACTTGAACGACGGCGGGGAGTTCCAATCCCCGTCGCTGGAACGTTTGGTGCGAAGCCTGAACCGGCTGCCGGGTCTGG
The DNA here is from genome assembly GCA_030632925.1 of Candidatus Krumholzibacteriia bacterium. GTDB lineage: Bacteria > Krumholzibacteriota > Krumholzibacteriia > LZORAL124-64-63 > LZORAL124-64-63 > JAGRNP01. The sequence goes on from DAOVTU010000618.1 coordinate 1,119, forward strand.
GGCGCAAATCGGCCACCCGGCTGGCGCTGCACCTGGTGGCCAGCAGTGAGCGGGCCACCGTGCCGGCCGAAGAACTCGTCGCCGCTATTGGCGAAGCTCGGGAAAAAGTGACCAATTGTTCCCGCTGCGGGGCCATCACCGAGCCGGATCCCTGCCGGGTTTGCACCTCCGAACGCCGCGATACGAGCCTGATCTGCGTCGTGGCCACGCCGATCGATGTGTTGCCCTTTGAAAAAGCGGGCTTCTACCGGGGGCGGTATTTTGTCCTGGGTGGGCTTTTGTCCCCTCTGGATGGCGTTCGGGCCGAAGATTTGCCTTTTGGCAAGTTGCGGGAACGAATCGCCGAGGATGAAATCCAGGAGGTCATTATTGCCCTGGATGCCAGTGTCGAGGGCGAGACGACAGCGCTCTATATTCAACGCCTGTTGGAGACCAAGAACCTCGAAATGACCCGTCTGGCGACCGGAATCCCGGTTGGCGGGGCCTTGGCTTATACCGACGAAGTGACGTTGCAGCGCGCATTTCAGTTCCGCCGCACCTTCTGAGACTGGCCGTTCAGTCAAAAACTCCCGAAATTCAGTTCAAGTGGTCGGCTGGGCTGACGATAATCCCTTTCAGAAGCAATTCACTAACCGTCCCCCCGCATCCGGTAATGAGTACCGCGGCAGGAGAGCGATCCATGGTCAGAGCCGAATGGGCCATCTTCGAAGAAGATTATTGGGCCATCAACAACGTCCTCGAAGACTTGCTGAAGAGCAGTCGTGCGAGCAACGTGCTGCTGATTGACCGAACGGGTCAATTGATCAGCCAGATCGGCCCCGAGGTCGAATTTGACCTGACCAGTTTTGCGAGCCTGTGTGCCGCCGATTTCGAAGCGAACTACCAGTTGGCCAAGTTGATCGGTGAAAATGACTTCAGTACCCTGTTCCATCAGGGTGCCAAAGACAGCATGTACCTCGGCAAAATTGCCAAGGGTGTGGTGTTGGTAGTGCTGTTTAATAAGAGCACGACTCTGGGTTTGGTTCGGCTGCGGGTCAAGCGGGCCGTTGAAGAGCTCAACGTCGTGATCGAGAAGTTGTTCGAGAAGTTGGAATACCGGAACGAAGAGTACGACCAGTTCGACGACAATTTCACTGAAGAAGTGGAAGCCGAAATCGACAATCTGTTTGCTGACTGAACCTGGCGCTCCAAAGAGGTAATGACGTGTCGCTGATCAATTATTCGTCCAGAGAAATCAACTGCAAGGTCGTTTATTACGGCCCTGGTCTTGGTGGCAAAACCACCAACATCCAGTACGTCTACGAAAAACTGGCGCCCGAGACCAAGGGCAAGCTGGTGACGTTGGCGACCGAGATGGACCGGACGCTGTTTTTCGACTTCCTGCCGTTGGAGCTCGGTGAAGTGAAGGGTTTCAAGACCCGCTTTCACTTGTACACCGTGCCGGGACAGGTTTATTACAACGCTTCGCGCAAGCTGATCCTGCGCGGCGTTGACGGCATCGTTTTTGTGGGCGATAGCAGCGAGTCGCGTTTCGATGCGAACATCGAGGCGCTGTACAATCTGCACGACAACCTCAAGGAATACGACCTGAGCCTGGACGAGATTCCCTTCGTGATGCAGTGGAACAAGCGCGACATGCCGGA
>DAOVTU010000649.1 GCA_030632925.1 Candidatus Krumholzibacteriia bacterium
ACCATCAGCGACGGCGTGCTGGCCCGACTGGGACGCAATCGCCGCGTGCGCAACGCGCGCCTGACCAGCGGCGACCGCTTCAGCCGTTCGAATACTGACGAAACAGTAGTCATGTTGGACCGTGAAGCGTTGGCCAGCCACCGCCTGAGCATGGCCGAGGTCATGGGCCACATCCGCCGGTTGTTGGGCGTGGAAAACCCCTGGCACATGGTGGTTGACGGCGAAGACCAGCGCCTGATGCTCACCTTCGACGACGCCGAAAGTATCGAGTACGACCAGATCCTGGGGCGCACCATGACCACCAGCCGGGGCCAGAAAGTGCAGCTTGGACGGTTGATCAGTATCGAAAGTCGGCCGGAGATCAGCTCGATCAATCGGCACGATCAGAAGTACAGCCAGCAGGTCAACTGGGAATACATCGGCACCGACCGCATGCGCCGCAAGTTCATCAAGGACATCGTGGCCGGCATCGAGTTGCCCTATGGCTACACCGCCGAAGACATGAGCGGCCAGCAGATCACCGAAGAAGAAGAGGCCGAATTGACCAACACTCTGTGGTTAACTGGCGCCTTCATCTTCATGGCCCTGGCGGCCATGTTCGAAAGCTTTGCCCTGCCCTTGCTGGTGCTATTGTCCATTCCGATGGCCATGGTCGGCGTCGGGGGCATCTTCTGGGGCACCGGGGCCGAATTTGATTCTTCGGCCAAGATCGGCCTGATCCTGATGTTCGGCATCGTGGTCAACAACGCCATCCTGCTGATCAATCGGTTCCGAATACAAGTGCGCGAAATCATCGAGGAAGAAGGCATTGTCACTGGCACCGGTGCCGGCGAAGTTGCCGACAAGAGACGCCTCGGTGGATTTGATCTGTGGCGACTGGAAACCGCAGACCGGCAACGCATCCTGCAAAAAGCCATCGTCGATGGCACCCGTATCCAGATGCGGTCGATTTTACTGACCAGCGGCACAACCATCGCCGGCCTGCTGCCCCTGCTGTACAAGAAGGACGCTTCGGCAGGCAAGGACATCTGGGAGAACCTGGCCCTCAGTTCGATCGGTGGCCTGGGCAGTTCGACGGTGCTGATTTTGATGGGGATTCCGGCGCTGTATTGGATCTTTACGCGCTGGGGTTGGGGCATGGCGCGCACGGGGCGGCGGTTGCCCAAGCCCGATGTGATTTTGCCCCCTCCGGAAGCCGGTGAGGTGACGGAATAGAATAAAAAGGCCCCGAAGCAACTGTCGCTTCGGGGCCTTTTTTTTAGTCGATTCGAAAGATCACTCGCTGCCGGTGGCCACCGCTACGGCTTCCCCGTTGCAGACCGGACCTTCGGTGCCGAGGATATCAGCATCCAACAGGTCGTGGAAACTTCCGGCAGCCAGGTTTGAACCTGCCGTCAGGCTTTCGCCACCCAGTTCGGAATCGAAGTGGGGACCGGGGCTGTTGAGGTCAAGCTGACCGGCAACGGTTTCGTCGGTTCCCAGTTCACCGAGATAGTCGGCGTCGAGGATGGGGTGGAAATCCTGGGCAACGGCGGCGCCGGCCAGCAGGAGGGTCGCAACGGCGATGGAGGTAATGAGGGTCGCTTTCATGGTCGTTTCCTTTCGTCTATGAATTCCCGGCTGAACCGGGCGGGTATTGATCGTCACTGTCCGGTACATCGCAAGACCGGTGCCAACGGCTATTCGGCCGATATCAGGCCTCAGGCGCCGTTCTGGTCGCTTGATTGGAGACTATTGTCCAACCCGCCAGTGCGACTGCAGACTATTCTTAGAGGATATGATTCAGATGCGGAGAGTGTGACCGGGATTTTTCACAGCGGTGCACCCGGCCGGGTGCCGGGCGCTTTTTTGAAGGGTCAGTTTCATCTAGGGCCGAATTAAAAAACCCATGCTTGAATTCCAGCACAAGGGATTGACCGTATCGGTCACGCGAACGAAATACTGGCTAGAGGGTGTGGTCGCGCCCATCAGGTCCACTGTCCAGTCGTATCTGAACAAGCCGGCCGGCACATCGGCAGCGATCTGGCCCACCAATCCGTCGAGGTCGTAGAGTTTCAGCACCACCGTGCCGGAGGTATTGCTGCCCGACCAGACGATGGGCAAAACCTGGCCCACCTGCACGGACTGGTATTGGGTCGGCGACGAGACCGCCAAAACGCAAACGTTGTCGTCCCGGATGCCGAGCAGACGGCTGGAGGTCTCACACCCTTCGACAACATGATCCCGAACCCGGATGATGTAGGCGTCCGACGTGCCCTCGTTGAAGGTGTGCACGATCCAGTTCATGAGCCCGCCGTCGGCCCGGTTGGTGGCGATGTTGCCCACCACCTGACCGCCTTTCATCAGGTCGATGTCGACCCGACCCGAGGTGTCGCCGCTGTACCAGAAAAGAAATAGCGTGTCCCCCACGGCAACCTGAGAAGGCCAGTTGGCCGTTTGGAGTTCCAGGCTGCACTCGGCCAGGCGAAAGTCTGAACTGACTGCCGCGCAGGCCGAATCCCCAGGGGTGTCGATCAGGATGGAATAATCCTCGCCCAGGACAGCGCCCATATTGGTGGGCGTCCAGGGGTGGTAGCCGTCGTTGGGGGTTGTGGCGGTTATTTCGCCGACGACCGCGCCTGCCTTGGCCAG
>DAOVTU010000233.1 GCA_030632925.1 Candidatus Krumholzibacteriia bacterium
AGATAAAGGCAACGCCAAAGGCGCCTGCCACCAAATAGAGCAACATTTTGGATTTCAACAGATCCTTCATCTCATCGCAGCTTCCACATTACCCGCACCTAGTCCCCATCCTGAATACTCCCGATCGCACTGCTGACCGCCCCCAACACCGCCCCACTGGGCCCAAACAGCGTGATGGTGAACGTCTCAACGGGCGCTTCCACCCCGTCGCCCAACGCCGTAGGCACAGAAACCGTAGTCGACCAGTCGCCGGCCGGAATCGTGAACGGACCCGTATTGTTGCTGTTGATATCGTCCAGAATATCGGCCGAACCGTTGCTGAATTGCACCAGGAAAGTGACATCCACCGACGTGGGCACCGTCAGCACGACATTGAACACCAAATTGGTGCCCTCGGGTGCAGTCGCGGGCTGGATCTCAATCAACGGCGCGTCAATAATCGTCATCGCCAACGAAGTCACGCCCATGGCCAGGTCGGCGCCACTGATTACGGCGCTCAGCGTTTCATCAGACTCACCGGTCAACTTGTCGTCCAGGAAAGGCACCTGAAAAGTCAGCGAAGTCACATAGGGCGGAATCACCCGGTAGCCCGACGAACTGAAATCATAGTCCACGCCAGCACCGCCCGAACTGCCCGCCAACAAGTTCAGCGTAAATCCGGTCGGCTCCTGCCGCGGCACTGTCAACTCGACGGCGAACTGGTGCACAGCACCCTCATTTTCCGACGCCACGCTCTGGGTCAGATTCATCATCGCAAACTCGTTGTCGGTGATGGTGCAGAACGGCGGCGTGCCGGCGGTACCGAACGTCGCGTTGTTCGGCGAGGTCACTTCCAGCACGAAAGTCTCGTTGTCATCGTCGAGTCCGTCTTCCAGAATCGGCACCATGATCGCACCACCTGGCGCGCCGGCCAGGATGGTCAACGTCCCACTGGTGGCGGCGTAGTCCACGTCGCCCTCGGCTGTCTGGTTGACGGTCGTGTAGTCAAAACTGATGTCTGCTTCACTGGTGGTCGGATTGCCAAATCGATCATTCAGTGTCACGTTGAAAATCGCGTTCGCGTCAGACTCCAACACCGCCACATCACCGATGACGATCTCCGGTGATTCGTCATCCAGGATGGTGCAGGTCGCCACCAGGCCCGCGAAGCCCGGGTGCGAGGCGCTCTGTATCGCCAGTCGGAAATATTCGTAATAGGCCTCGGCCGCACCGTCGGTAACCAAGGGAACGAAGTACGTCACGCTCGTTGTACCAGCCGGTATTGTCCAGTTGGCGCTGCTGACCGTGTCGTAATCCGGCCCGCCCAGCGCATCTTCCTGCCCGGTGATCGAACCGAGCCCGTCGCCGTTCATCGTATTGATATACAGGACCAGCGGTTCGTTGTAGTAGGCTGCCAATTCGAGATGGAACAGGCCGCTGGGCTCGGATTCAGCAACTTCAGAGCCGGTGAACGAGATCGACTGCGGATCATCATCCCGGATGGTCAACAATCCCTGCACGCCATCCCACACCGCATTGGTCGACAGGTTGCTCAGCACGGCAGTCAGGTCTTCGTCATTTTCGTGGGCGCCGTCGGGCCAAACCGCCACCGGCACCAACCGCTGGGTCTGGCCCGGTTCGATGGCAAAAATCGCCCCGATGGCTTCGTAGTCCGAGCCCGCCAGGGCGGTGCCATCGGTGGTGGTCAGGGTGAAGCTCACCGGAAACTGGGCCGCCACGGGTATCGACACCACAAAGGCTGCGCCACCGCTGTCTTCGTCCAGATCCAGGGCGGTGATGGTCAGGTTGGCCTGGTCGTCATCCACCAGGGTCAAATCCAGATAGCTCTGTTCGCCCACGATCACGCCATCGACACCACTGATGACGACCTGGAAGTCTTCCACTTCCTCGATCAACGCGTCGTTCAGGGCGGTCACGGCAAAAACCTGCTGCAGAGCGCCACCGGGCGCGAAGGTCACATCCTGGTCAATGGTCTGAAAATCAGCACCGCCGGTGGCCGTGCCGTTGCGCGTGCTCAGGTGCACGACCGTCGGCAAAATGCTGCCATGGTTCAAAGTGATGACCACATCCAGGCTTGTGGTTCCACCGGCCTCAAAAATCGTATCGCCGCCGGGCACCACCAATTCCAGGCTGGCCAACGGAGGCAGGGTATCGTCCAGCAGCATCACGTCGAGGCTCGGCGCTACCAGGCTCGAATCGTAGTTCGGGTCGGCCGATACGCTCGTATGGTTCACCACCAGGTTCATGTTGTTGGCGTCGACATCGTCCAGTTCGGCCCACAGCCGAATTTCCTGTTCGTCCTGCCAGTTGTCCGGCGTGAACACCAGAACTGTCGGGTCAAGATGGAACGAAGGTTCAGCCGAAGCCTCGTTTGCCGTGACCGTCACCTCGGCGGTCGGACGCGACAACAAGCGCACGCGATAAGTCTCGTTGGCCACGCCGCCGATGGATTCGACCACCGTCAGCGCCGTCTCGGTCACATGCACGCCAGCCCGGTCGTTGTCGGCGATGGCCACCGGCACCATGTCCAGGCCGCCCTGGCCGTCGTAGTCCGTATCATTGGAAAAAGCGGTCACGGACGCGGCCGCCAGATGCGGCCCTTCGTCGACCCTGTCGTCGATCGCCACCAGCGCCACCTCACGGGGCAGCGACCAGTCGTCATCCACGGGCACAAAAATCAGCGTATCGGGTTCGGCCGTCATTTGGCTGTCGGGCGAAGCGATCACCACGAGCACCGTATCGCCCGGCACCATCAGCAGCGCCACTTTGAAAATCAGCGCCTCGCCACCTTCGGCCAGGCTCAGGGTGTCGGCCTGCACGGTCATCGTTTTCAGGGAAGGGTCAAAAGCGTCCCAGTGGTTGTCCTGGCGATCACAGGCTGCGCTGACGATCAGCAGTCCGAACAGCAGAAACATCAAACGGGTGTGCATCGAACGGTTCATTTAAAACACCACCACCCCAAGGGAAAGGGACGGCGCCAGGCCGAACCAGAAGTCGTCGTCGCCGTCCTTGGACGGATAGAAAATTGCCGAGCCCTCGATGATGACGCCAACTTCCAACCCACCGCTGGACAGGAACATCTTTTGGAAATGCGCCTGCAGGCCGCCGCCGAACAAGTCGTACTCGCGATCGAGATAGGTCAGTGCCTGGCTGCCGTCATAAATACCGCCCACACTGAGCACCACCGCGGCACCGTAGTGGTTGATCTGCGACTGGCTCATGCGCGTCAGGCCATAGGCCAGGTTCACGCGGTGGAACATCACGTCACTGGTTCGCCCCGGCGTCACGATTTCCATGGTCTCGTAGCGGTTCTGGGCATAAGTCACCTTCAACTCGCGACAGGTCACCCAGCCTTCTTCCCACGAATGACTGGCCGGATAGCCGTGGCGCCACGTGCCCGAAACCTGCCAACCGGGGCTGACCGAAATCACACCACCGGCCACGTTCGTATCGGACTTGAAATTCCCACCCAACATGCTGTTGGCCTGAGCGGCAAAAATGAACCGCGGGAACTCGAGCGGGTTGGCCTCTTCAATTTCAAAACGTTCGCCAGCACGCTCTTCCCACTCGGGATTCAGCGTCGCGTCGACCTTGAAACTCAAACGCCCCCGCGGGTCGCCGTGAAACTGGGGATAGATCAGAAATTTTTCGCAGTTGAGGGTCTTGTCCCAGCCACGGTTGTAGTCCTCGGCCACGTACTGCCAATCGCGCACCTCGTAGATGACCTGCACATCCATGGTGTAGATCATCACGGTGTAAGTGGCGTCTTCGTCCAGGTCCTTGGCGTTCAGATAAAAATGCCCCGGAAAGCCCCGCTCGATATCGGCGTAGATGCACGGCCCGCCGTTGACGCAGAATTCGACTTCACCAATGGGGATGAATTCGCCGGCGCTGTTCTGCACCGAAAACTGGATGAAGCCCGGTGCACGCTCGGCAGCCTGAGCCGGCAACTGACCCAAAGCGGCAATTATTGCCACCAGGAGGAAGATTTTGAGATGTCCGGCCAGTTGGGCCGCGTGGCGCAACGGGAAGGTCCTTCTTTGCATGGGCGCTCTTTCGGTGGAAAGGGCCGTATCCGGGGTTTTAGGCCCCAGACGGAGTTCTTTACTGGAAATGAGGTTGCAAAGAGTATTCCGAACCTAAAGGTGCCCCGTATATGAACGCAGGTGGCCAGGTGAAGGCCGCCGATGTATGATGAGATTGGTCCGATATTCAGCAGAAAGGCCTCGCCGCGCCATGCCTTACAAATTCGACAAATTGCAGGACGGCGCGATTTTGCATTCGCGCTTTATTGGCGAGATCAACGACAACCTGTTGTTGAGCTACGCCCATGCCCTGCAGGAGAACAACTACCTCGGAGGCTTCGGCCTCGAGCTCGTCGACGGACGTGAGGTCAACGCCCACGCCACCACCCGACAAGGCATGGAAGCCTTTGCCGAGGCCGCCCGACAAGTTGAAGACCAGATCCGCGGCCGCCGCGTCGCCATGGTCGCCGGCAGCGACGTCACCTACGGCATGTTCCGCATGTGGGAACTGCGTCGCGAAGACCTCGACTACACAGTGAGGGTTTTCCGGGATTACGACGAAGCCCTGGCCTGGCTGATAGCCAGCCGCCCCAAGTAGAGTTTCATTTCACGAATTTCCAGTTTACAAAGCAAACAGCCGGAACGTGGCCCCGATGCGAGCCGCGGTTTCTTCATCCACGCCCGCCTCGGCTGCATAACCGGCCCACTGCCCCACCGCCGCCAACACCTCGGCCACCACTTCGCGCTCCTGCCGGATGTTCATCTCGTCAGCCACCGCCATCAGGTCGGCCAGTTCGATGCCTTCACGCTTGCCGTTGACCGACATCTGGTGCCGCGCCGTCCAGGCCCCGTCCGGATTGTAGGCGTAGGTCACGTCGAAGGCCGGCGACAAACTCCACTGGCCTTCTTCGTCCATCAGGAAGGCGATGTTCTTGGTGTGGTCATCCTGGTTGCGCGCCACGACGTTGAACACCATCCGCCGATACTGCTGCTCGGCTTCCGGGTACGGCAGACGCAACTCGCGCATCACCTGGAAAGCCTGCTCGTAGGACCACATTGCCGGCTCGTTGAAATCGAAGTGGCCCAGGGCGCACAACGACTGCAGGTGCAGTTTGCGATTGCCCTGCGGACGGTCAAAGCGGCGGGTCATGAAGTGGGCCCGCTCGCCTTCGGGCAACAGGCGGCAGGGCGCCATATTGATGCCTGCGGCCGTGGCCATCAGGTGATAGGCATATTCGATGCGGCCATAGCCGGCGGGCTCGCCCAATTGATGATCGTGCACGCCGTCGAATTTGATCAACCAGTGTTCATAGCCGGCCGGAGCGTCGACCTGGCCCGAACGCGCCTCGCCCGTTGCGTCGTTCAGCGCGATGACAGCCTTGGGACGGCCACCCCCCGCGCTGGTGCCCACCCGGATGATGTCCAGCATGGCTTCGGTCGCCTGATCGTTCAGATCGGCCGCCAGCCCCGTGCGCGGGCTGGCCACCGTCTGGGCCAGGCGCACCAACTCGGCCACTTCGACCGGCACCGACTCGGCAAACGCCTCCTGCACCGCCGGTCGAAATTCCAGGGCGCCCATGGCCCTCCGTCCGGTGTAGCAGAGCCGCTCCACCGGGCTGAAACTCTCGGCCGTGCGTCCCTGGCGGGCCAGCCAGGCGTCGATGATGCTGTTGCCGAACTGGTCGGGCAGCGCGTC
>DAOVTU010000071.1 GCA_030632925.1 Candidatus Krumholzibacteriia bacterium
CAGGCTGGCCCGCAACACTTCGCCGGCCTCCTTGATCTGCAGAGCCAACGCGGTGTCGAGCAGATCACTGCTGGTCATCCCCTGGTGCACAAAGCGGCTCGACGGCCCCACGTACTCGGCCATGTTGGTCAAAAAGGCGATCACGTCGTGATGGACGGTGGCTTCGATTTCCAGCACGCGGGCCGTGTCGAAGTTGCCCTTGGCGCGGATTTCGGCGGCGGCTTCGGCGGGAATTTCACCGCGTTCGGCGCGCACTTCGCACACCACGGTTTCGACTTCCTGCCAAATCCTGAAGCGGTTTTCGTCCGACCAGATGGCCGTCATTTGGGGGCTGGCGTAGCGGGAGATCATCTGATGGGCCCTGCCTTAAAACGGAAGGGTGAACGGATCCGGCCTGAGGGCCAGGGAGATTGGAAAAAACCTCGACAACGGGAGTTCGCGATTCCCCGGCCCCGCTTCGCCCCGGAAGGCGTCAAAACAGGCCGCAAAAGCCGAATTCCGTTGGTCATTTTCCATCTCGCACCGTGTAAAGCGGAAAGCTAACCCCTGACCCTCCGAATGGTCAAGCACGGTTCCCGTTTGGCCCGGCTTTAGTGGACCAATAGGCCTATTCTGCCGATTATTGGGCTTATTTTGGGTTCAAGGGGTGGGCAATCCGGACAATTCCAGTACATTTGGTGGGAAATCGCCGCCGCCGACCGGGTTCGTCGCCGCCATTCAACTGATGGAGCCTCCCTATTGAGCACCGCACAAAACGACATGACGACCGCCCCCATTCCTGAACTGATCCGGCGGCTGACCATCCCGGCCTCCATCGGCTTTTTCTTCAACACCATGTACAACGTGGTGGATACTTTCTATGCCGGTAAGCTTTCGACCGACGCTCTGGCTGCGCTGTCCCTGTCGTTTCCCATCTTCTTCATCCTGCTGGCCATGGGCTCGGGTTTTTCCACCGGCGCCACGGCTCTGATCGGCAACGCGCTGGGCGCAGGCAACCGCCGCCTGGCCGCCTGCATCGCCAGCCAGGGAGTGCTTATCAGCACCGTGCTCTCGGTGGTGGTCATGATCCTGGGCTACCTCACGGTCGAGCCGCTGTTCCGATTGTTGGGCGCCTCCGATGAATATCTGGTCATCTGCCTGGACTACATGCACACCATCCTGGCCGGCGCCTTCCTGCCCTTGACTGGCTTCATGCTCAACGGCGTGCTCAACGCCCAGGGCGACATGACGAGCTACCGCAACTACCTCATCGGCGCCACGCTGCTGAACATCGGGCTGGATCCATGGCTCATGTTTGGGGGCTTTGGCGTGCCGGCCATGGGCATCAAGGGTTTGGCCGTGGCCACGCTCATCGCCCAGTTCCTGGGCGTGCTCTACCTGGCGTGGCAGGCGCGCAAAACCGGCCTTCTTTACCGCAGCGAAGGCGCCCATTGGAAGCCGCAAATGCCCGAGCTCAAAGCCATCACCGGACAGGGTGTGCCCGCGAGCCTGAACATGATGACCGTCGCTTTGGGCATCCTGATCATCACTTGGTTTCTGAGCCACTTCAGTAAGAACGCTGTGGCAGCCTACGGCGTGGCCACACGCATCGAACAGCTGGTGCTATTGCCCACCATCGGCTTGAATTCGGCCACCATGGCGCTGGTGGCCCAAAATGGCGGGGCCGGTCGCTTTGGTCGGGTCCGCACCACCGTGCGCACAGCCCTGGTTTACGGCGCGGTGGCCATGTTCTTTGGCGGTTTGCTCATCTGGTTTGGTTCGGATTTCCTGATGGAGCGCTTCACCAGCGACCCGGCCGTGATCGCCGTGGGCGGCCATTACCTGCGCATCGCCGCCTTTATCCAGTACGCCTACATTTTGCTATTCGTGAACACTTCGGCCCTGCAGGGGCTGAAAATGCCGGGCTTTGCCCTTTGGATCGGCCTGTACCGGCAGTTGGTCGGGCCCGCTCTGATATTTGGACTGGCCACGCAGGTCTTTGATTTTGGCCTGGATGGCATCTGGTGGGGAGTCTTCGCCATCACCTGGTCCGCAGCGCTGGTTGCCATGTGGTACGCCCGGCGCCAGGTTGACCGCCTAGCCCAACAGGAAGTGGTTTTGGACGAGATCATTGCCCCCAACGACGACTGACCTGGCCGGATTCGGCTGCCGCGATGGATTTCCATTTCGTTTCGGGCGCCATGAATCTATTTTAGCAATCTCGAAACCTGACCACCATCAGACAAGGACTCCACCTTCATGGCCGATCGCCAAAAATTGGACCGCACCGGATTACTCAATCTGCTGGTGGTCTATTTTGTCTGGGGCAGCACCTATCTGGCCATCCGGGTGGCGGTGCGCGAGGGTGCTGGATTCCCTCCTTTCACCATGGCCCTGATGCGGGTCGCGGTGGCCTCGGCGATCCTCCTGACCTGGGCCCGGTTCAAGAACCAACGCCTGAAGCTGACTCGGCAGGAATTCCTGTTGCTGTTCGGCAGCGGTCTCCTGCTCTGGGTGGGTGGCAACGGGTTGGTGACCTGGGCCGAGATGCGGGCCAGCAGCGGCCTGGCGGCCCTCCTGGTGGCGGCCATGCCCATCTACGGCGAAGCGATCACCTGTGTGGCGGACCGGCGTTGGCCGACCTTGCCCATGGTGGGTTCGATCCTGTTGGGTTTTTGCGGAGTTGGCGTGCTTTCGTGGCCCGTGCTGCGGCACGGCAGTTCGGGCGATGTGATGGCCGTGATCGCGCTGTTGTTGGCACCGCTGTTCTGGTCCATCGGCTCGTTGTGGTTCCAGCGCCGCAAGCCCGATCTTTCCATTATCGCCATTTCCGGATACCAGCAACTGCTCGGTGGCGTGGGATTTGCCGTGGTCGCCCTGATCCGCCAGGAGCCCATGCCCACCCCCACGGGCGAAGCCTGGCTGGCCTGGGTCTATCTGGTCATCTTCGGTTCGGTGATCGCTTTTACTTCGTACATGATCACGTTGCGGCGCCTGCCCTACCAGGTCGTCATGACCTACGCCTATGTGAACCCCGTGATCGCTGTCTTCCTGGGCTGGCTGATTCTGGGTGAAGTGGTCACCATGTGGACCTTGGGCGGCGCGTCGCTGGTGATCGCCGGAGTGGCTGGGATTTTCAACAACCGTGCCTGATGGCCGTGAGTCCATTCGATTCGGGGGCTGGCTAATCCGGTAACGGCAACGATGATCTCATCGACGCGCTGGACGCCATGTACTCCGAGTAGGCATTCAACGGCAGGTCAGGAAATCAACGGGTCCGGGGCACAATCCAAGCTCCGGACTTGTTGTCTTTTTGGGGTTTGTCCGGCCAGGTCACGGCCATGAGGTCACCGGACCGCGGGCCCGTCTCGTCCGGTGTTTTCTGATCCTGCAACAGCACAAGGCCGCGCTCTGAACAACCGTAACGCCCCCGCTGCCAATCCGGCAGGTCGAAGGATTCGGACACCACGCGGACAAAGCTTTCGCCGCCCCCGGACCGGATGGGGCCCGCCACTTTCACCGGTGGGTTTTCGCCCCGGGTCAACAACAGGAAACTGAGGCTGGCCCGCTCCTTGGGCAGCTTCGCCTTGCGGCTCAGATTGATCAGCCAGATGGGTACGCCGGTGGGTAAAAAACTGAAGTGGCACCAGGCCGAATTGCGATGACCGGGCATGGGGCACGTTTCCCCATGTGGGCAAGGCGCTTCAACGTGCCAGCCTCTGGCCAAAGCCGCTTCGCGCAGTCTGAAAAGATTGATCCCCGAAGCCCGCATGCCCGGCTCGATCAGCAGGATGGCGCCGTCATCGGCCACCTGGCTTTCCCACTTGGCCAGCACTTGATCATAGGGCGAGCCCATTTCGTCTTCTTCGTCCCGCGCCCGGGGTCGCGCCTCGCCGCCCCACTCCATCTCGTTCAGCAGGTTGGCCATCACCAGGATGTCGGCGGTGGGGTTGCGCCCCACGCCCACGGGCTTGCGTTCGGTCCGCACCATCCAGGGCGATTTTTCGGCAAAGGCCCGGAACAGCTGTCGCCCCAGCTTGAGCGGCGTATCGGACCTGTCCAGGCCCAGATATTTCAATTCCTGCTCGCGCATTTCCGGTCGCGACAACCACAGAGCCAGCAGGAAGGTCAGCGGGCCCGCCCCCAGATCCACGATCTGGGCCCCGGGCTTGATGCGCAGATCCAACCCCGCCAACAGGCGGCCCTGCCGGTACAAATTCCAGGGCATAAAGTAGTGCAGGTAGGCGCTCAGCAATGGCGGCTGATTCATGTAGTCGCGGGGCAGTTGATCGCGCTCGGCGGTCAGGTACGTAGACAACGCCCGGATCTGGCCAGGCATGGCGCTCCGGTGTTTGGACTTCAGCGGCATCACCCGGCTCAGCAACTCAGGCAACTTGTCCATGCCAATCAACAGACTGGCCACAGGCTTGGGAAAAAGTCCCGGTTGGTTCATGACGACAAATTCTTTCCGGTAACCAAATGATTATTCACGTAGTCGGCCACTGCATCTTCCAACACCGTGGCCGGTTGGTCATAACCCGCGTTGCGAAGTTTCCCCATGGCCGCTTCCGTGTGGTACTGGTACTTGCCCTTCAGGTGCTCCGGCATCGGCACGTAGACGATATTCGCTTCGCGCCCGAGGGCCGTAAAAATGGCCGTGATCAGCCGGTTCCAGTCATTGGCTTCGCCGGTGCCCACGTTAAAGATGCCATTGGCTTCAGAATGACTCGCAAACCACACCGTCATCGCCACGGCGTCCTTCACGTAGACAAAATCCCGCTGTTGACCGCCATCCGGATAGGGCGGCAAGTCCGAAGCGAACAGCTTCACCTGACCGTGATCCCGGATCTGCTCGTAACCCTTGCACACCATGGAGCGCATGTCGTCCTTGTGCCATTCGTTGGGCCCAAAAACGTTGAAATATTTCAGGCACACGATGCGGTCGAGCACCCCTTCGGCCCGCGCCCACAGGTCAAAGTCCTGCTTCGAATGGGCGTACAAATTTAAAGGCTTCAGCTCGTGAATCAGGTCTTCATTGTCGACATAACCCTGCTCGCCATCACCATAAGTCGCGGCGCTGCTGGCGTTGATGAACCGCACATCGCCCGCCAGGCACAGCTGGCACAAATCACGCGTGTAGCCAAAATTGTTTTCGGCCAGATAGTCGGCATCCGTTTCGGTCGTGCTGCTGCAGGCGCCCATGTGGTACAGGGTTTCCAAAGACGCGGCGTTGGCCGGATCAGACAGCCAGGTGCGGAATTCATCCTTGGTCAGGTACCGATCGTAGGTCAACGGCGCCAAATTGGCGTTGCCCTCGTCGGTTGCGTGCACGTCCACAACGATCAGGTCGCGGCGACCGGCCTGGTTCAAATGCCAGACAATGTTGCTGCCAATAAAGCCTGCGGCGCCCGTAATGGCGATCATAATCAATCTCTCCTAGAAGAACTTTTTGACCACACCGAGGGCCCCCTGTTTCCAGGGCACCCGGTGCGACACACCCGAGGCATTTTCGAATTCGTCCAGATGCGCCAGGTACCATTCAAAGTTTCTGATCAGCGCGTCCTTGTTGGAATACTCAGGCTTATAGCCCAGCACCTTGCGCGCCTTGTCGATGGAAACGAAGCTGTCGGTGGCCGCCGTTTCGTAGACCCACTTGTACAGTGGTGACAATCCCATTTTGTCCAGCAACCGCAGGCCCCAGATGACCGGCGCAGCGGGAAAGCCGCGCACCTTGCCACCGTGACCGGCGAAGTCCAGCACCGCCTGCCAATCTTCCTTCATGGTCGTGTAGTCGCCGGCCCCGATGTTGAACGTATCGTTCACCACCTCATCATCCAGGGTGCTGCACAGCCAGATCGCCTGGCACAGGTCGGCGATGTCCAGCAACTGGTAACGGTTGTTGCCGCTGCCAATCATCGGAAAACCGCGGCCGTCGCGGGCCCAGTCATACAGCAAGGCAAACACGCCCAACCGTTCGGGACCGATAAAACTTTTGGGCCGGATGATCGGCACAATCATGCCCTGCTGGCGAAACTCTTCGCACACGCCCTCGGCTTCGACCTTGGCCACCCCATAGGGCCCCACGCCATCAAGCTGGTCGTCTTCCAACAACGGGTGGTGATCAGGAATGCCATACACGGCTGTCGACGAAATGTGCACGAAGCGCTTGACGCCCGCGGCCTGGGCCTGCTGCAACAGATTGCGCGTACCATCGATGCCCGTGGTCATGATGTCGTCCGCCGGATACAGCGGCAGGGCCATGGCAGTATGAATCACCAGATCCACATCCTGCATCGCGCTGGCCACAAGTTCAGGATCGCGGATGTCACCAACCACCGACTCGATGCTGTTCTTGCAGTCGTCATAAGTGAATTCGGCCAAGTCCAGCGAACGCACCGATACGCCACGCTCGAGCAGGAAGCGGATCAGATTGATACCGTTGAAACCCGAGCCCCCGGTGACCAGCACCTTGCGCCACGGCAGATTTGCCTGAATGATCAATTTGCCTCCAGTAAGCAGGGCTTTAGTGCTCCTCGAGCACCAGAACCCCATTAAAAACTTCACCATTGCGCTCGGCCCGGAAATTCATCTGATCCCCGACCTGCGCGTTGTAATACAACCGATAGATCGCATCCGACTGGTTCAGGCGCAAACCTTCGATTTCCCGAATGATGTCGCCCTGGCGCAAGCCGGCCTTCCAGGCCGCCTGGTTTTCCTCGACGTGTTCGACGTAGGCGCCGACCCGATCGGTCAAATTGTTGTTCATCACGTCCAGCGAAGTGATCGGCCGCAGGAAAAGGCCGACCATCGGTTCGCGATAATGCCCGTACTGCTGGATCTCACCGATGACGTCCATGACCCGCGACGCTGGCACCGCAAAACCGATACCCACACTGCCGCCATTGTCAGAGAAAATGAAAGTATTGATGCCCACCACTTCGCCCCGGGTATTGACCAGCGGTCCGCCGCTGTTGCCGGGATTGATGGCCGCGTCGGTCTGGATCATGCCCAGATATACGGATTTCTGACTCTGGGTCTTGATGTCCCGATTGACCGCACTGATGACCCCCACCGTGACGGTGGGCTGGGTATCGGCCAACAGATAGCCGTAGGGCGACCCGATGGCGATGGCCCATTCGCCAATCTGCAAACTGTCCGTGTGGGCAATGGGCGCCACCGGCAAACCCTGAGCCTGGATGCGCAACACCGCCAGGTCATAGCGCTCAATGGTATCGACCAATACCGCCAAAAACTGCCGCCCATCATACAGCGTTACGGTGATCCGCAGGGCCTTGTCGATCACATGATTGTTGGTGACCACCAGTCCGTCGGACGAGATGATCACACCCGAGCCCATGTTTTCCACCGGGCGATAGCGCTCCTGATAGGGAATGCGAAAGCGATCCATGTATTCCGTCTGGGCCGAACTCAAGCGCTGCGGCTGCACCACGCTGATACTGACCACCGCCGGCGCCACCTTGCGGGTGGCCAACACGATGGCGTTGGTGCGGTCGTTGTACAACTGCATGGTCAGGGCCGATCCGTTCCCGGAATCGGGAGCAACGGTCACCCGGTTGTCCCCTTGGGGACCGCGTTCCAAAAACGCCCCGTCGCCGCGGGTGTTGAGCAGAAAAATGCCCAACACCACGCCCACCGCCAGGCCCAGCACCACTCCGGTCCATGCCCCGCGACTGAACACTATTTGCCGCCCTGCAGTTTGTCCCAGTCGGCCATGAAGCCGGCCAGGCCCTTGTCCGTCAGCGGGTGGGCCACCAGTTTCTTGATCACCGCCGGCGGGATGGTGGCGATGTCGGCACCGAGCAGGGCCGAGTCCACCACGTGCAGCGGGTGCCGCACCGAGGCCACGATGATCTCGGTCTCGTATTCGAAGTTCTGGTAGATGTCCACGATGTCGGAGATCAACTGCATGCCGTCTTCACTGATGTCATCAAGGCGCCCCACGAAAGGCGATACGTAGGCCGCGCCGGCCTTGGCCACCAGCAAGGCCTGGCTGGCCGAAAACACCAGGGTTGCGTTGACCCGGATGCCCTTGGCCGCCAGCGCCGCGGTGGCTTTCAATCCTTCATAAGTGGTGGGCACCTTGACCACGATGTGCTCACTGATGGCTGCCAGGCGCAGGCCCTCTTCGATCATGCCCTCGGCGTCCAGCGCCGTCACTTCGCCACTGACCGGCCCCTGCACCACGTCGCAGATTTCCTTCAGCACGGCGTCGGTATCGGTATTGCCCTCTTTGGCCATCAGGCTCGGGTTGGTGGTCACGCCATCGCACATGCCCATGGCCTTGACTTCCTTGATCTCATCAAGGTTCGCGGTGTCGATAAAGAACTTCATGGTTACTCCTTGGCAGGTGACTGGATGATTGAAGAATCAGTTATGATTGAAGAATCAGTTGACGGGTCAGTTGACGGATCAGATAACGCAAAGCGCGGGTCCCGCCAGGCGGGATCCAGGCAATGCTCGGGATAGTCCACTTCTTCAAGAAACAGGCCGTGGGCCGGGGCCATGCGGCCAATGCCGCTGCGGTCGCGGGCGGCCAACAATCCGGGCACATCCTCCGCTTTCCACTCGCCGCCGCCCACTTCGACCATCAGGCCCACCAGGTTGCGGACCATGTGGTGCAGGAATCGGTTCGCTTTCACGTGAAAGATAGCTGAATCGCCCGACCATTCAAAGGTGCAAAGGCTCACGTCGCAATGGTTGTCATCCTTGAGGGATGTCGCCTTGCAGAAGGTTGTAAAGTCGTGACGGCCCAAAAAGTGCCGGGCGGCCTCATCCATGGCCGCACGGTCCAACTGCCGGTACACGTGCCAGACATGGGGCCGAAAGATGTCCCGGGCCTGAATCAGATGATACGAGTAGCGGCGGGCGGTGGCCGAAAAGCGGGCATTAAAATCGGGCGAAACCCGGCGCACGCCGCTGACTTCCAGGTCACCGGCGCACATGCGATCCAGGGCCCGTTCCACCCGCTCGACTTCACTCTCGTCGCGCACGGTCAAATGGGCAACTTGCCGGCGGGCGTGCACGCCGGCGTCGGTGCGTCCAGCGGCCACCGGGATGGCATCGCGGCCCAGCAAACGGGTCAGATAATGGCGCAGTTCGCCCTGCACCGTGCGCAATTCCGGCTGGATCTGCCAGCCATGGAACTCGCGGCCCACGTAGGCGATGTCCAGACGCAGACGGATACCCTCGAACCGTCTGTGGGTGGCCGGTTCAACCTCCGTGTTGGTCTTGTCCCTGTCTTCAGTCATCAACAGTCCTCTTGTTGGTGGGCTACCACAGCTACCATGGCGACCAGATCAGCAC
>DAOVTU010000444.1 GCA_030632925.1 Candidatus Krumholzibacteriia bacterium
CTGCGGCGCCGACAGCCTGCAATATCAGGGCTGGTACTGTTTCAACGCCGAAGAGTGGACCAATACGGTGGGCAGCAAGGCCCCCAACGCCTATGGCCTGTTTGATATGCACGGCAATGTGTGGGAGTTCTGCAACGATTGGTACGAAGAGTTCTATTACGCGGCGAGCCCGGATACGAATCCGTCCGGGCCGACCGAAGGTCCTTGGCTGCGCAGTGCGCGGGGCGGGTCCTGGGGATGGGGCGCCAAGTATGCTCGGTCGGCCTCGCGCGGGGCGCATTTTTTAGGCATGGTTTCGCCCCGCGAGAGTGTGCGGCCGGTGTTGGTAAATCCGTAATTTTTTGAACCGATTGATGGGGGACGATCGTGAATGATTTTTGTGAGTGGCGGTCTCGTACGTTTTCCCTCATCTGGGTTGCAGCACTCTGGGCCGCAATATTATTCGCCGGTTGCACACAAGTCGATGTTGGTGTCCGCACCAGGCGGGACCCCGACTATCAGGCCCGTCCGGAGCGGTTGCTGGTCGTCGTCGACTTCCACCGGATCGACGAAATCAGCGAAAGGGTCTGGCTCGAGGGAGCAGAGTTCGCCGACGCGCAAAGGGACACCGCCAATTTCTCCCGCAAGTTTGTGCAACAGTTCAGGGCGAGCCTGGATTCCCTGGGCGTTGCATCGGAGTGCTATTTCCTTTCGAGTCAGGATTCCTCACTTTCTGCAGCGGCCGCCGCGGCCGGTGACTTTCGCTATGATGCCTTGCTCTATGTCAGGGACTATTGGTTCAGGGCTGATGTCCGCAGTGATCGCGAAGGATTCATGGAGACCCGTGATGTGGTCGAAATCAAATTTGAAGCAAACATCGTGACTGATCCCGGCAGCTCGATTCTGGACGAATCCATGTACGATGATGCTCCGTGGAGCGCCCTGATCGGTGCTCACCGGATTGTCGGCAACGGGGTCGAAGCCATGGCTGAAAAAATGGCCTGGATATTGGCCGACAAAATGGTGGCTGATGGATTGATCGGCCCGGTCCCGAAGTAGAAGTTTCGCGACCGGGTGCCGATTTCATCAGCTATTCCCTGCCCTCTACTGCACCATCACCAACTTCTGAACCCGCACTTCGTCGCCACTGCGCAGGCTGGCGAAATACACGCCCGAGGGCAGTTTGCGCCCGCTGTCATCCCGGCCATACCAAGTGACGGAATGTTCCCCGGCGGTCAGTTCGGCGGCCACCAGTTGGCGGGCCCTTCTGCCGTCGAGTCCGTAGATGGCCAGGGTGACCTCGCCACCGCCCGAGGGCACTTCAAAGGACAGTTCGGTGGCCGGATTGAAGGGGTTGGGGGTGTTGCCGAGCAGGGCCAGCGGCGCGGCATCCTCGGTGGTGTCGGTGCCCGTCGCATCTGGCAAGGCCGACTCCAGGCCCAAGGATCCGCTGAACGGATCGGCGAAACTCTGGCCAGAATATCTCTGCGAAGAAATCATCTGGTCCAACCGCCGGTTCGTATCTGCCGACTCGGTTTGAGGAGCACATCCGGAAAAAATGCTGGCCGACATGATCAGGCCGATAATGGTGGTGATGTTGGATATTGAGTTTCTCATGGCATGCCCATTTCTTGCGCACGTGGGGTGTCGGGTGGGCGAACACCTGGTCAGCGTGGGGGAGCAAGTATTGGGGGCGGTCGAGTTGATGATGTTAGGGTGGCAGGGACAGAGAGGCAAATCCAGACCGGACAGTGTGCGGAAATCTGGCTGAGGTGTCGGTCAGTCTATTTGCGGGGACAGCGCCGCAACCGGTCCCGCGCCCGATCGCCCAGTTGGGTCCCGGCGTACATGACCAACCCACCGAGCAACAGCCCTGCAAATACATCCACCACATAGTGGTAGCGGTTGTATACCGTCGACATGCACAACAGGACGAAGATCGTTGTCATCCACCAGCGGTGGCGGGGAAAATGCACCCAGGTGTGCCACCAGGGAATCATCGAGGCGGCGACGTGACTGGAGGGGAAGGCGGCCCCGAGCAGGGCGCCGTTGTTGTGGATGTAGTGCATCAGGTCGGTGAATATCCAGCCGCCCACCTCGATATATCCCAGCTTGAAGTACTTGGGACCCCAGGCCGGAAACAGAGTGTACATGGTGTAGCAGATGAGCATGGTGACGCTCAGGTCGCGCACAAAATCGCGCACCGCGTCCCACTGGTTTTCCGGCGCGATGCCGCGGGCCCTGAAGACCAGTACGATGTAACTGGCGGACAGGAAGTAGTAGGTGAAGTAGGCGAATTCCATGATCTCGTGGAACCAGGGCCAGGGCCAAACCTGCGACCAAACGATGCTGGGCTGGCAACCAAAAATGCGCTCTTCGAGCTGGATCAGCGCCGGGTCGATGCTGTTGTCGAAGTCGAAAAACACCAAGCCCAGATGTTCCATCTCGGGATAGAAATATATGAACAGGATGGGCAGGTAAATTTCGGCCAGGAGCCGCAGCACGAAATGTTTGCTGCAACGCATCATGGGCACCAGGAACCAGACACCCAGGGCCAGCACGGCGTGCTCCAGGGCGTTGAGCCAGGGCGCGGGGAAAACCGACGGTTTGAGCACCGGGTAGAACGCACTCAGGATCAGGTACACCACGACCAGGCGGTCGAAGTTCATGCGCCGCAGGGACAGTTCAACAAGCTTTCGGCGGGAGATCAAAGCCAGCCCTGCTTTCGGTAGAACGCCAGGGTATCGGTGAAGCCCGAGGCCGCCGTGTGGCGGGCCACGAAGCCCGTGTCTCTCGTCAGGCGGCTGCCGTCGCAAACCCAGCCTTCGGTGTCGATGTCGCGCATGCGGTCGGGGTTCAGCAACAGGGAGGCCTCGCGCCCCAGCAGCCCCGTCAGGCCGGCGGCGACGCGCAGGGCGCCGAGGGGCACATCAACCCGGCGCACGGTGCGGCCAACAGCGGTGCCCAGTGCGGTCTGTACCTCGCGCCAGGTATAGCCCAATTGACGATCAGAGATAAAGTATATCCCGCTTGCGGTTGCTGTCTTGAGCAAGGCCAGGGTGGCGGCGGCGGCGTCGCGGCCGTCGACCAGGCTCAAGCCGGTCATGCGGTTGCCCAGGCGCACGGTCCAACCCATGGTGGCGGCTTTCAAGAGAGGCAAAAATTCCCGGTCGCGGGGGCCGTACAACGAGGGTGGGCGCAGGATCACCCGGCGGTACTCAACTTCGGCTTCCAGTAAAACTTTTTCAGCGTCCCGCTTGCTGCGACCATAGGCGGTGATGGGGCGGCAGGGGTCATCTTCCAAAGCCGGTTTATCCAGGGAACCCGGCCCGTGGGCGGCCAGACTGGAAATCAGGATAAAAGTGGCGTCGTCCTGCCAAACCTTCTTGGCTGCGCTGACCAGATTGACCGTCGGCAATACGTTGCCCCGCTGGTAGCTGTTCTCGTTGGGTCCGGAAACCACGCCGGCGCAGTGCACCAGGCTCGAAGTGCCGCGCAGAAACTCAACACAGGCATCAGTGTCGGCCAGATCGACCACCACCGTCTCGACCGCCTTGTCCGCCAGCCACTGCAGGTTGCTGGTGGTGCGCACCGCCACGCGCACCCGATGACCTGCGGCCAACAAAGCATCGGCAATGTGGCTGCCGAGAAATCCGCTGCCGCCAGTTAGAGCGACCAATGACGGGACCGAGGTCACACCCTACCTCACCGGTTTTTCGTAGACGCGGTACGTCTTGTACTTGTCCGCACCGTAGCCTTCGAGAATTCTGTTCATCGGTTTGTTGTCCGC
>DAOVTU010000306.1 GCA_030632925.1 Candidatus Krumholzibacteriia bacterium
GATATCCCGCAATTCTTCGGTATTTCCTTCCGGCACCACCGGCAGGTTGTCGTCCGACAAAAAGGCACGCACCGCGATATCAGGGGTCAGTTGCCCCATGATCGTCAGGCGCAGATTCTGGTCGACGGTCATTTCCCGCCGACTGCCTGTCGAAACCTGCACCGTCTTTGATCCGCTGACCTGCAGGTTGCTGGCCTGCCAATCGTTGGTAGCAGCGTTGGGCTGGAACAGCCCGCCGGCGGCCACACTACTGGCCTGGTTGGGCGGCGGGGCCACGGGCCGCAAATCTTTCCGCGGTGGCAAAGGCACGGGCAAAAATTCGTAACTGACCATCACCAGGGCGCGGTCCGGCGCACCGGTTGTCGAATCACGGTCGGCCACCACCCAGTTGCGCAAAGGAATCAGCAGGCCACTGCGGGCGCGCAGGCGGTAGTCCACTTCCGGTTCCCACAACTGTCCCTCTACAAACACCCGCAACGAAGGCGCGTGCACAAAACCGTGGGTCAGTTTCAGGGGAATCGTGCCCGGTGGCACCAGGCGAAACTCCTGCTCGGATTGGCGCCCGGCGGAGTCGTCTTCAGCGGCAATTATCCAGGAAGCAGGAAAAATCAGCAGCAGTACCAGGCAAGCCGCGCTCCAGGTGGGCGACAATTTGGCTCTGCCTGCAGGCGGGCGCATCTATTGGTAGATGATCCGGTAGACCAGCAGCGCCGACCGCGAGCGATCAGTAACCGCCAGCAGGTTGTCCGGGCCCACCGAGACATCAATCGGGGTCGAAAGTTCGCCTTCAGAACCGCTGTCGCGACCGACGGAGAACTCGTAGGTCAGGCGCTTGCCCAAAACGTGCACCACGCCCAGTCCAGGGTCGGCCACAAAGACGTTGCCGTAGCGATCGGCGTCCATGCCCGCGGGTGCCAGGAACGGATTTTCCACCGCGTAGTCGCCACCAACCAGGCCCTCGAAGAAGCCCAGTCGCCCATACCGAGCCAACCGCCGGTTGCCGCGATCGGACACCAAAAAGCTGCCGTCCGGCAGGAAACACACGCCACTGGGGTCGGCGAACTGATCCTGCATGGTGCCAGGGTCCCCTACGCGCATGGTCAGGTTCTGGAATGTGTCGAGTAATAGCACCTGCTGCTGGGCCATGTCGGCAATGACCATGCGGCCGTCGCGGTCCACCGCAAATGCCACGGGGCTGGTCTGAATGACAGGGTCCACCCGCCGGATGTCGACCAGGACATCCAGGAACGCGCCGTTAAGATCGTGTCGATTGACCTGCCCGCCGCCCATATCCAGGATCAGGACCTTGAAGCCGTCCACGACCACATCCACTGGTTGGTAGGGTCGCGAACCGGCGGTATCGAACTCGGACCAGCGGCGGGTGCCGCCATCCATCCCGTAAACCTTGCCGCGTTTTTCGTCGGTAAAAATGAGGGTGCCCTCGGCGCTGTATTCGCAGCCACCGATGCCCTCGATGGGGTAGTACAATTCCGCCGCATCGTTTTCGAAGGAGTACAAGAATTCCACGTCAACGGCGGTTGTGCCTGTGCGCGGCGTCGCAGTTCCCTTGGCCGGCAGGGTGCCGGCCGCATCGGGAAAACCGGATTCCGGCCCCGGCGCGCAACCGGCAGTCACAAGCACCAAGGCAGACAGCAACAGCATGGGCCAATACCGGGCCAGTACAAAATTCAGCATGTGCGACAGTCGGCGCCGTATCGGGTTCATCAGAAGCTCCGCGAAACCACCCAGCGAGCGCCGGGATCACTGAACGAGGGCAGCACTTCCATTTCCATGTTCATGCCCAGGACTTCGGTTTCCAGCATACCATCAGCACCGCCGGCACCGATGACCGCATCGACCACCGAAACGGCCCGGTTGAGCACCGCAAACAGGATCATGAAATCGCGCCGGTCATAGGCCGAGTTGCCGTCGGCGCGCAGTCTACTATAGCCGAAGCGGCGGTCGTCGTTGACCCACTGCCAGGCATCTGCCCCGGTGATCAGTCCGGTCGGGTCTTCACCGAGGGCGCGCGCCTCGCGCAGCACCGCTTCGTTGAAATCATCACTGTTGGCGTGGTGCCCCACATCCTGCCAGTAACGGTCCGCGTGACTGCCGCTGGTGCCGGCATAAATGGCGGCCCACTCTTCGGAGTCGTCGCGCTTATTGTCCCCTTGCTTGTCGAACACGAAATAAGCCGTCCAGATGGCCACTTCGACGCCGCCCATGATGTAGGCCTTCGTCTTGTGACCGGTGTGGTATTGCCCGGCACCAGGCAGGATGGCCGAAAACAAGCCAGCCTTCACTTTTTCGCCGGTGTTGGAAGGGCCCGCTATTTCATCTTTGGATTCTTCTTCAACACTGCCAAATTCGCTGGATTGCTCGTTGCGCCCCTGCCCACCGATCTGGTGAAAGCCAAGGGAACCCCGCTGGGTCTGGGCCTGCCAGTTGCTTGAAGCATCGGCGCCCATCACTTGGAATTCCGACCGCAGAAACAAAGAGCCTTCAGCCTGGGCCGAACCGGCTCCACACACCATCAGAAGCAAAGCCACCAGGGCTATCCGCACGGGAATTTTCCGTTCGATATTCGACATTCCGCACATCTTCTCGAAGTACAATTTGGGCCTCCCAAAGCTGGCCAGGGGTCGACAATGAACAATTTTCTAGAACGAGACGCGCGCCGAAACCGAGCCCCGGTAAAGCCCGGACGGAGCCGCCTGGATTTCCACCGTGTGGCCGGCCACTTTCAAATCCTGAGCCGGACCGCCGCCCAGCAAACCCTGCAGGTAGGCCACTTGCAGCACACTGACCATGCGCAGGCCGATGTTCATGTACAACCAGCGGTCGCGAGTCTTGTAGGCGTCGTTGGACTCGCCCCGCATCACGCGGTAAAGCTCGCGGTTGGCCGAAACCCACGGCTGTTGCAAATCCACAGCCCGGTCCCCGGTCGGCGTGTAGCCCGGATAGTCATCGGGGCGAATGTAGTCGTCCCAGCCAAAGATGAACTGGTCCCACTTGCCGAGATTTTCGTAGTACTCGCGGAAGTCATCTTCCTTGGTGACATACAGCGGCAGGCGGTCCAATTCGTCCACACTGGAGATCGGGCCCACGGCCGGGAAATACAATTCGCCCTGACCATCGCGATAACCGCTGTCAATGGGCGCGCCGCCTGGATAGTAGCCCGCCACCAACAGATCGTCGCTGTAATGGGCATCGGCAA
The DNA here is from genome assembly GCA_030632925.1 of Candidatus Krumholzibacteriia bacterium. Classification (GTDB taxonomy): domain Bacteria; phylum Krumholzibacteriota; class Krumholzibacteriia; order LZORAL124-64-63; family LZORAL124-64-63; genus JAGRNP01. Next base: position 3,218 of record DAOVTU010000306.1, read on the forward strand.
AGGCGATGTACTCGTCGCGCAGGTCCCCACCTTCATCGTGGTACTTCGACACCTGGGTCCAGGCGAAGATGTCGGCGGCGGCCATGACATAACCGCGCTTGTAGCCCATGGCCACTTCACCGGCTCCCGGCAACACCAGCGACATCAGCACAGGCAAAGCCCCGCTCATGCCAAGGCCAACGGGCTCAAGGCCACTGACCTCGACAGATTCGTCACGCTTGCTGCCAAATTCCGATTGCTCGAAGCGTTGACCCGTCAGGGCCAGATCTTCAAGCTGCCCGCGTCCCATCAACCAGGCCGCCCGGCTGCCTTCGTCGGCCATCACCGGTGTCGCCGGCAACAGCGCCACCAGGGCGGTGACCACCAGAGAGCCGATCAAACAGATTTTCCATCCTTGCCGCAACATGCGTTCCTCCATCGAAGTCGGTTTTCCAGGGGCGTGAGCGATCAATGACAGTGCCGGCAACAACCGGCCTGCCCCTATTATTTCCGGATCTGTTTCCGGACCTATTTCTCCACAGCAAGGGTCATCGTGCGGATAGTCAGGCCGCCGGTCCCCTCAAATTCCACCCGGGCCAGATACATCCCGCTGGCAATGCCTGGCAACGGCATCACGATCTCGTTGACGGCACCGGCGGTGACCGGTGCCTCTTTGCGGGCGACCAATTCGCCCTCCAGGTTGTAAATAGCCACCCGCGCTGCACGCGAGCCCTGACTGTAGAACCGCACCGTGACATCATCACTGCTCAGCGGATTGGGGTACAGATAAACCTGTTCCATCTCCGCGCTGACCGGTGCCGCGGCGCCCAGTGCCTGAGCCTGGCCCGTCGGCCCGCTCCGGCTGGTGCCACCGCGCGGTCCCAGCCACTCGCTGGTGCGCTTTTCGTCTGCCGCCACCGGCAACAACCCATAGGCACTGACCCGACCATTGATCGGAATGCGGTCCAGGAAGCCATCGGTATAACCACCGGACGAAATCAACCACAGGATGCGGTCCACACTGGTGCCGCCGACAGCCATGCCGGCCGCCGCGCCATCACCCCAGCGCAGGGGCAACTCGTTCATCAATCGCCCAGTCGCGTCCAACCCCAAAAGGTGGCCCCCGGTCGTATTGAAGAACACATCGTTGATACCATCACCGGTCGCGTCGGCCACGATCAAGGGGCCGGCCACCCGCGTTGAATCCGCCAGCGGGTACAGGTCGTAAAACTTGACCGGAAACCCTCGCAGGGAAATGCCGTCGTCTTTGAATCCGTAAATGCGGGTAGCCGTAGCCAGCACCATGTCGTGGCGGCCATCGCCGTCGACATCGGCCACCGCTGGCGCACAAACCAAGGGCCCGTCCAGTTCCAGACTGATGCCCAGGGACCGCACATGGCTATCAGCAGCCACAGACCACGAACCCAATTCGCCAAACTCGCCGAAGGCCGTAACCTTCACTTCGCCATCAGGCAGCGGCGTGACCACGGTCCAATCCGGAACACCGCTCACAGCACTCTCATAGGGCGTGAAAGTGTAGTCGGCCAGCAGGCCATCCACATCCTGCCCCACCAGGTACCAGCCCTGCTCCGTGAATACCACGGCCAGATCAGTCTCGGC
>DAOVTU010000661.1 GCA_030632925.1 Candidatus Krumholzibacteriia bacterium
CCACAGAAAGTCTTGCCCCGAAACTGGATGCCCTTGGTTTCGATCTCCACGCCGCACTGGGCGCATTGCGTCAACTCCATAGCTCGTTCTCCTGCAGAGATCCCTCAATCTCCGTCTCAACGACCCGAGGTTGTCCCCGGGCCGGCCCTCTTGATCCGTATCTATTTGAACGCCAGGATGTAGGCCACCCAGGCCGGAGCCAGGTCGCCTTCCCGGCTGGGTTGGAACTCCCCATCGGGCTCTCCATCCTCGTCCGTGCCTTCCCAATAAATCACCGTGCGGCTGAAGCCGCATTCCTTGAGCAAATCGCAGGTTTCGGGCAACGACCACAGGCGCCAGTCGTAACTGAACGCCTTCTTCATCTCACTGCCGTCTTCGAAATTGAAGTCGATGTAGCAGGTGATCTCGTTGGTGATCGGGTTGAATGTGTCTTGATCCCAGACGTAATCAAAACCGTCCTGCTCGCGCTCTTCCTCCTGGGGAATCTGCGCCTCGGGACCGCCGTAGCAATCCATCATCATCATGCCCTCGTCCTTGAGAGCGGCGTGGCAGTTGCGCAGGTAGCCAGCCAACTCGTCGCGGGTCTTGAAACCCCACCAGCTGAAATTGGTGGCCGCCAGGATATCGGTCTGGGGCGAGGTCACGTTGCGCACGTCGTCCCGGATCAGGGTGATGGCCTGGCCCCGATCACCCAGTGGCGCGATGTTGTTTTCCCGGCCCCATTGCAGGGTGGGCTCGTCGTAGTCCACGCCCAGAGCGGTCTTGGTCTCGTCCAGCTTGATCCACTCGGCGCACAGGTTGGCCGTGCCGCAGAAATCTTCCCGCAGCGAAACCGGCTTACGTCCGAATGTCTCTTCGTAAATCTTGTCGATGAATTCGACTTCGACCTCGGCGTTCTGCACCGATTTTTCGTACAGCCAGTGCAGATCAGCGTTCCCGGCGTTCAGCTTACCCTTGCGGGCCAGCTTGGCCATCTGCTGAGCTACTGTCTTTTTCTGTTCCATTTTCGTGTCGCCGCCCATGTTGTCCTTCTCTGCCTAATCGCAATATTTAGCGCGTCGGTTTGTGGTCTTTATCAAAGTACTCGTCGGTCATGCCGTTGACCTTGCGCGCCAGGAAAATCAGCGCGATCAGATTCGGCAGCGACATCAAGCCCAAGGCACTGTCGCCATAATTCCAGACGACTTCAAGTGAGAAAATCGCCCCCAGAAAGTTCATTATTACGAAGATGATTTTGTAGGGCAGAATATAGCCCGTGCCAAGCAGATACACCACCGCCCGGTCGCCATAATAACTCCAGCTGATGGCGGTCGAAATGCCGAACAGCACCACTCCCAGCGTCACCAGAAAGTGCCCCCAGTTGCCGAACGCCGACAACCCCACCCGGAAGGCCTGGGCCGTCAGCGGAGAACCGTTCTGGAGCATGTCGCCATTGAGGGTCAAGTCAGGCAGGTCGTCCATGGCGATGCCGCCCTCGTCCACGGTCATGATCCCCGAATAGGGCCTGTCGTCGTCCATCACCAACTGCGGTATACCGATCCACGAATGGTTGCGCACCAGCAGCACACCGATCGGGCTGCCGTTCTCCACCTTGAAAGTGCCGGTGAACAGGTCCTCGTCGGATATCTCCCCGTCTTCCAGCACCTTGGCGGTTTCGTTGATCACCGTAATGGCTGATTGGGCGTTGACCGGTACCGAGTCGGGCAGGCGTTCGTTCCACACGCCGGTCGACAGGATCACCAGGCCGGTGATGGTGCAAATCACCAGGGTATCGATCAAGGGGCCGAGCATGGCCACGACGCCTTCGCGCACGGGCTCGTCAGTTTTGGCCGCAGCGTGGGCAATGGGCGCCGAGCCCTGGCCCGATTCATTGCTGAACAGCCCACGTTTCACGCCCCAGGTGAGCATGAAGATGAACGAACCGCCGGCAAAGCCACCCAACTGGGCCGCCGGTTGGAAGGCCGACTGAAAAATGTTGACCAGAACACCGGGAACAGCGCTGAAATTCAGCACCACGACCAGCAGACCGCCGGCCACATAGATGGCCGCCATGTAGGGCACCAGCTTGCTGGTCACCGCGCCGATGCGCTTGATGCCGCCCAGAATGACCAACGCCACCAGGCCTGCCGAAACCAGACCCGTGATCCAGGTGGGCACGCCCAGGTCGGCGCGAATCTGGTCGGCCACCGTGAAGGCCTGGATGCTGTTACCCGAACCGAAACTCGAGATGATCGCACATATGGCGAACATCACGGCCAGCCACTTCCATTTGCTGCCCAGGCCTTTTTCAATGTAATACATCGGGCCGCCCGAGGCGCTGCCGTCGGGCAGGATCACCCGGTATTTGATGGCCAGGGTGCACTCGGCGTATTTCAGGGCCATGCCAAATATTGCCGTCACCCACATCCAGAACAAAGCTCCGGGGCCACCATAGTGCAGCGCCGTCGCCACACCGGCGATGTTGCCGATACCCACGGTCGCCGACAGGGCGGTGGTCAGGGCCAGGAAATGCGAAAGGTCGCCGTCGTGTGAAGGGTCGTCATATTTGCCACGCACCACGTCGAAGCCGTGGC
>DAOVTU010000540.1 GCA_030632925.1 Candidatus Krumholzibacteriia bacterium
GCTGTTTCAGCGCGAAGCCGCCGTGGTCGGCTCCGATGGCGATCTTCAGGATCTCTGCCTCGCCTTTGTGCGTGTTCTTCCAGTCCTCACCAGACCTGTGAGTCGTCTGACCGGCGTGGAATTCTCGATTTGCTTTCGTTCAGATCGCTGAAGCCGGGCCCGCTGGCCAAGGCCTCACGCAAACGATGGATCATCGTCTTCAGCGCCCCGCGCCCCTGTTCGGTCAAGCCAAAACAGGTCACCAGGCGGTTGCCGTCCTTGACCCGGTGGCTGTGCAGGTAATCCGCGGCCACCAGTTTTTGGGTTTGGACGTGAAGGTTGCCGTCGGCCAGGCCTGTTTCCTGTCGCAGGGACGTGAAAGTCCAACGGCAAACCCCTCGTGAGGACGGCAAAGACGCCACCGTGGCCATAATGGCCAGCCTGGCGGGGGTGCCGAGCATCTCGTCCAAATCAATTACCTTCATAATATAAAGTAAAACTCCCAGAATTCCGACAAAAATGCTCGGACGTGGTGCATTTACTTCGTTTTATGAAGTATAAATCCGAAACGAGCGGTGAGTCAAGCCGGGAATAGAAGTTTTTTCAAATGATCGAGGGAAAATCAGCCGGAAGCCAAGGCCCGGGCAGCGCGGTACGAGACCAAACCAAGCACCTTCACCTGGCGCAACCAGATCATGAAACGTCTGCCGGGACCAGGCAATTGATCCGGTCGGTGACCACGGTCCAGGAGCATACCTTCGCCCACCCACAGCGAACGGAAAATTTCGCGAATGCGTTGCCGTTCGGTGGGTGTGAGCAGGAAATGGAGCATCTGGGTATAGCCTTCAACCTGGGGCGCACGCCGTTCCAGGCAACCCGCGCTCACCTGCAACCCGCGCAACGTGCGACGGGTGGCCGAACCGGGCGCCAGGGCGTCCAGGATGTCGTCACCAACATCAACGCCCGCCATTAACTTCACATTATAAAGTGAAAGCCATAAAGCCTTGGCCATACCCGTTCTTTGGGCCTCTTCCACCAAATAGGCCCAATCTGCGGGCGTCAGGCGGCGCACCAGGAGTACCTGATCCAGGATCCGGCGCAGATCCACGAATCCATCGGCGATGTTCTGGTAGACTCCGTGCAGGATCTGGTCGACCGGAGCTGCGCACAGGACCCGGTGGCGGCCCAAAGTGCAGCCTTCGGCCCTCTCGAACACCCCAGGCACGTCGTGCTTGTACACCGAACCGGGAATCGTCAGGTCCCAGTGGATTTCCACCACAGACCCCTGAGGCCCCAGCATAATCCGGTGCAAATGGTACTTTTCGTAGAACAACGGGTCCCGCTTGCCCTCCAGATGGCGGTATCCGGCTTCTTCGAGGCGCTTGCACACGGCATCGACCTCGGGCCGCGGCACGAGCACGTCCAGGTCCAGAAACCAGCGGTCGGTGGGTTCGGAGTAGGTGCCCAGGGCCAGGGCGGCCCCTTTGAGCAGGGCCGGCTGCCAATCCGGCGTTTGCAGGATGGGCAGCAGGCGTTCGTATTCCAGAAGCAGGAAATCGGAGCGGCTGCGGGAGAGGTTCACATTGTTGACAAAAACTTCGTCGCGGGCCGCCTCGGGCAACAAGCGCCCCAGGGCCGCCTCCACATTGTGTTCGCGCAGGCAAAAGGTGATCGCCTCGGCAGTCACACCAGCGGGCAAAACCAACGGAGCCGTGCGACCGGCCGCCCAGGCCTGGACCATGTCCTGCAGATGTTGATGTGTGGCAGTCAAGGATCCGTCCTTGGGAAAATGCCGCGGCCAAATATTTCAGTGCCGTTGCCCATATAATAAGCGTGCGCCCCTGGCCTGTCACCGAGGTTTCGACGACAACCAGAAGTTGCTGCTCGGGTCATCGGCGAATATCGGCGACAATTAAGCCAAGGCCGGGGGCGACAAGTCTTGCGACGGCCTGTTATTGTGCTCCCCGAGAGGCAACCACCCACCAACCACAGCAGGATGACGTGAGCAACGAGCAGGAAAAACGTCTCGACGCCTGGCTGGCCCTGACCGGCCAGATTGCTGCGCCCGCTGAACCGGTGCAGTTGCCGCTGTTGACCGGCAGTATGGTGCCGGCGATTCCCGTGGGCGCGACCCTGCATATCGTTTCAGCCACCGCAGCAAAATGCCACGCTGGCGACGTGGTTATTTTCGTGGAAGACGAACGCCTGCTGGCCCACCGCGTTTTATTGGTATTGCGGGCCGGCCCCTGGCACTGGTTGCTGGAAAAAGGCGACGCCAACGCCCTGGGCAAATGGCGCTGTGCCGACACCGTGCGCGGGCGCGTCATCGGCTTCGAACTGGCTGATGAACCCTCCAGGGGCGACCCGGCCAATCCGGCCCTGGCCTCTCAGGGACTGCGCCAACACCTGAAACAATTTATCAAGACCCTGGGCGGCCAACGGCCTGCCAAGCCAAAGGTTTGACGACATGACCGACGACACCACCGCCCCCCTGGCCCCGGATGAATACCGCATGGACCTCGGCGGCGCCGTCATCGCGGTGCATTGCGAACCGGCGGAGTTCGCCATCGGCCTCGGCAACTGGTTCAGCCGACCTTCTTCACATGCCGCGCCGCACATCCGGCTGGATCTGGAATTGGTCCCCCACGCCGATGTGCCGCAGTTGCCCAACTCGCTGATCACCACCAAATCGCTTTTTGAAGACGGCAGTTTCGACATCGCCGACGGGTTAATCACCGGACACTTCGACCCGACCACGGCCCGCGGTTCGATCAAGGCCAAGGGCACCCTCATACGTGGCCCCTTGATGCGCATCCTGGAACAAATTTTCTACCAGGCCTTTTGGTCTGCCCGCCGGGCCGCAGGGCTCGACGCGTTCCTCATTCATTCTTCGGCAGTCATCGTGGACGGACGCGGTTTCCTTTTTGTGGGCCCCTCCGAAGCTGGCAAATCCACCGTGGCGTCCTTAAGTTCAAACTACCACGTGTTGGGTGACGAAATGAATCTGGTGCGCGACACGGGCGATGGACTGGTGCTTGTCGGTACACTTTTTAATGGGCTATTCAAAGACAAGCAGCCGGGCGAAGCGCCGTTGGGCGGAGTTTTTCTGTTGAAACAGGCCCCGCACCACGCCTTGACCGAAGCGCCATTGCTGGAAGCAGTCACCTCGCTCGCCGCCGAAATGGTGCCCCA
>DAOVTU010000215.1 GCA_030632925.1 Candidatus Krumholzibacteriia bacterium
CGCCTGCCGTCTACGTTTGTGCCCTACGGCAGGGCCAAGTGCCCAAGAGGGGTCGTTTTAGGCTCCTGTATTTTAAGCATCCTGACGCAACGGGGATCTCCATGCTGGCCAAGAGAATGCAAAGACTGGGCACCGAGACGGCCTTCGAGGCCTTGGCCCCGGCCAAGGCGCTGGAAGCAACTGGTCGGGACATCGTGCATCTGGAGATCGGCGAACCCGATTTTGACACGCCGCGCAACATCATCGACAAGGGCATCGAGGCCCTGAATTCGGGTTTCACCCACTACGGCCCCGCTGCGGGCATGCCCGAAGTGCGCAAGATTTTTGCCGACTACATCGCCAAGGACCGCGGCATTGAAGTGGGGGCCGAGAACGTCGTGATCGTGCCCGGTGGCAAGCCCATCATTTATTTCCCGCTGGTGGCATTGATCGATCCCGGCGATGAGGTTATCTATCCCAATCCCGGCTTCCCCATCTACGAATCGGTCATCAATTTTCTCGAAGGCAAGGCCATTCCGCTGAAACTGTCGGAAGACAAGGGCTTCAGCTTCGACATTGACGACTTGAAATCCCTGGTCAGCGACAAGACCAAAATGCTGATCATCAATTCGCCCCAGAATCCCACCGGTGGCATGCTCAGTGCCGAAGACCTCGACACTATTGCCGAGCTCGCCGTGAAGCACGACTTCTGGGTCTTGAGCGACGAGATCTACAGCAAGATCATCTACGAAGGAACCCACGACTCGATTACGACGCGGCCGGGCATGCTTGAGCGCACGATCCTGCTCGATGGTCATTCCAAGACCTACGCCATGACGGGCTGGCGCCTGGGCTACGGTGTTATGCCGGCGGAACTGGCCACGGCGGTGGCCAAGCTGCAGACCAACTGCACCAGTTGCACGGCGGCCTTCACCCAGATGGCTGGCGCCGAGGCTTTGACCGGTCCCCAGGATGCGGCCGAAGCGATGGTGGCCGAATTCAAGGTGCGCCGCAATATGCTGGTCGACGGCCTGAATGCTATTGAGGGCGTCAGTTGCCTGCTCCCGCGCGGGGCGTTCTACGTTTTTGCGAACATCAGCAAGCTGGGCCTGACCAGCAAGGAAGTCGAATCCCGGCTGCTGGATGAGTTTGGAGTGGCCGGCTTGGCCGGCACCAGCTTTGGCAGCTTCGGCGAAGGTTACCTGCGCTTCAGCTATGCCAACAGCCAGGAAAACATCAAGAAGGCCCTGGACCGGTTTGCCGAATTTGCGGCTGCCGTTCGCAGCGGCAAGTAGGGGAGTCCGTGGAGCCGACCAACAACAGCAAGCGCCTGGTCATTGCCCTCGGTGGCAACGCCATCATCCCGGTGGGCCAGGAAGGCACCTACGACCAGCAGATGGCCATCACCCTGGAGACCATGAACCAGGTGGCTGCGCTGTCCAAGGCGGGCCACCGCGTGGTCATGACCCACGGCAACGGACCGGTGGTGGGCAACATCGTGCTGCGCAATGATGCAGGCATGGCGTTGCACGGGATTCCGCCGATGCCCATGTATGTGTGTGGCGCCGACAGTCAGGGTGGGCTGGGCTTCATGCTCCAGCAAGCCCTGCAGAATGCGCTGCACACGCAGGGACTCGATACGCCAGTGGCTTCGGTGGTGACACAGGTGCTGGTCAGCGAGACTGATCCGGCTTTTGCCAATCCGACCAAGCCCATCGGGCCGTTTTATGATGAAGACGGCGCCCAGAGTGTGCGCGACGAAAACGGCTGGACCCTGGTGATGGATGCCGGTCGTGGATACCGCCGCGTGGTGCCCAGCCCGATGCCGTTGGAAGTGATCGAGTGGGAGGCCATCAAGGCCCTGGTCGACGCGGGCGTGCTGACGATCGCCACAGGTGGCGGTGGCGTGCCGGTGACCCGTGACAAGGACGGCCTGCTGACAGGATGCGACGCGGTGATCGACAAGGACCGGGCCAGCGACTTGTTGGGCCAGTTGATCGGCGCGGACGTGCTGGTGATCATCACCCAGGTGGACAAGGTGTGCGTGAACTTCGGTAAGGACGACCAGGAAGAGCTGGACGTATTGCCGGTCGGACGCGCGCAGGCCCTGCTCGACAGCGGGGAGTTCCCGGTGGGCAGCATGGGGCCCAAAATCGAAGCGGCCATTTCGTTCCTGGCCGCTGGAGGGCAGGAAGTCATTATCACCTCACCGGAGCATCTGCTGGCGGCGGTCGAAGGGCGCGAGGGTACCCGCATCGTGTCCGATTGACAGACTGAAGGGCAAGCCAGCACTGGCTCTGCCGACCGATCCGGTCTATCCTGAATTTGTAGTCTGAAATTGCCGCGACAAACAGAACCGAGTACTGCAGGAGGAATCCCCAGCATGTCGAGCACGACCAGGACCGTTCTCGTGGTGGGCGCCGGTGGACGCGAGCACGCGCTTGTCCGCCAGTTGGCTCAATCTCCCCAGGCACCCGTGATTTACGCTGGCCCTGGCAACCCGGGCACCGCCGAACACGGCACCAATGTGGATCTCGATCCCATGGACAGCGACCAGGTGGTCGCTTTTTGTCGTGAAAAGGGCGTTGATCTGGTCATCATTGGCCCGGAAGATCCCCTGATCAACGGACTGGCTGATCAACTGCACAAGGCCGGCATCGACACCTTCGGGCCCGGTGCCATGGGCGCCCGGTTGGAGGGCGACAAGGAGTTCGCCAAGGAAGTCCTGGCCAGCGCAGGCGTGCCGACGCCTCACTTCCATGCCTTCAGCAGCAGCAGCGCGGCGTTGAAGCATTTGGACAAGATCGATATGCCCGTGGTGATCAAGGCCTGTGGCGCAGCCCAGGGCAAGGGTGTGGCCGTCTGTTCCAACCGCACCGAAGCCGAAGACTTTATCGCCGAGTGCCTGGACGACCAGCGCTTCGGTGGCGCGGGTCTGCGCATCCTCATTGAAGATTGCATTTTTGGCCCAGAGTTGTCCGTGCTGATTGTCACCGACGGCCAGGATTATTGCCTGCTGGCACCCAGCCGCGACCACAAGCGCATTGGCGAAAACGACACGGGCCCGAACACCGGTGGCATGGGGGCCTTTGCGCCAGTGCCGTTGCCGGATGACCTGTATGCCGAGATCGATGCCCGAGTGGTGCTGCCGACCCTGGCGGAATTGCGGCGGCGCGATATCCCGTTCCGGGGCGTACTCTACGCCGGCCTGATGCTCACCGAAAACGGGCCTCAGGTGCTGGAATTCAACTGCCGCTTTGGCGATCCCGAAACCCAGGTTGTGCTGCCACTGCTGAAGGGCGATCTGCTGGAGTTGTGCACCAGCGCGGCCAAGGGGCGCCTGGGGCAATACCTGCAAGGGTTCTCCGAAGGCGCTGATGACATGCCGGCCAACTGGGAAGGTGCTGGAGTGACCCGCTGGGACCGCCAGTGTGTCGTGGTCGTCGGCAGTGCCGATGGCTATCCCGGCCAATACATCAAGGGCAAAACCATCGAGTTGCCGACCAGCAGCGAGGCCGATCGCTGGATCATCCATGCCGGGACAGCGCAATCGGACAAAGGTTTGGTCACCAGCGGTGGCCGCGTGCTGGGTGCCGTGGGGCTGGGCACCGATTTGAATACAGCCCGTGAAGCGGCCTATGGCCTGCTGGAAAACACGCACTTTGAAGGACTCACTTACCGGCGCGACATCGGCGCGCCAGGAGGCAAATAGCATGGCGAAGAAGGTCGCGTCGAAAACAGCCCGCGTGGTGGTGCTGCTTGGCAGTGAATCGGACCTGCCGGTCATTGAAAAGATGAAACCCTTGCTGGACCGCTTTGGCTTGAGCTACCGGATCGAGATCGCTTCGGCCCACCGCCAGCCGGCAAAGCTGAGCCGCATCGTGAAGCAGACCGAAAAATCCGGCACCGAAGTCTATGTGGCGGTCGCCGGGATGGCAGCCCACCTGCCTGGTGTGGTGGCTTCGATGACCGGCAAGCCCGTCATCGGCGTGCCGGTGGCCAGCGGACCTTTGGCCGGTGTGGACGCACTGCTCTCCATCGTACAGATGCCGCCAGGAGTGCCCGTGGCCACGGTGGCTGTCGGCAGCGCCGGTGCTCGCAACGCGGCTTGCCTGGCTGCCCGCATGATCGCCCTGAAAGATACCAAAGTGGCCGCCGCGGTGGAAGCCTACCGGCAGGATCTGGCCAAGGGCGGCAGCTGAAAGTGACGGCCCCCGGTGGCACGATAGAAGACGCCGTGCAGAGCCTGCGCTCTGGCGGCGTTCTGCTTTTGGCCACGGACACTTTGCCCGGATTGCATTGCCGGGCCGATGACGCGGCGGCCATAGCCAGGATAGCGGCCATCAAGGGCCGGCCCGATGGCAAGACGTTGCTGGTCTTGGCCGGCGACCTGGCCCAGGCTCAACAACTGACGGGGCCATTGACGACGGAACAGGTGGCCGCCTGCGTGCAGTGTTGGCCCGGACCGTTCTCCTTGATCCTGCCGGCGGGCCCACAGGTGGACCCTGCGGTGACCGGTGGGGGAAAGACCGTGGCCATTCGCATCCCGGCGGTGCCCGAACTTCGGGCACTGATCCTGGCGGTGGGCGTGCCGCTGGTTTCGACCAGTGCCAACCGTGCAGGTCAGGCACCGGGTGAAACCATGGCCGGTGTGGATCCTGTCATTACCGGGGCTGTTGATGGAATTTGGGGCGTTGACCCGGTTGGCAACGGTTCGGTCGTGCCGAGCGCCCTGGTAGACTTGACGGCCGTTCCGTTTTGCGTGTTGAGGCCGGGGCCCATGCCCTTTGCGGGCGGCCCAACTGCCGATTCTTCAGGGTCTTGACGTGCATGGCCGTGCGGTCTAGTTTTGGCAGGTTCCGCAGGTGGCGGATCCGGCAGGTTATTAGGCTGGATATTTAGCTGGATCTTGGGAAGGAAACCCACCATGAGTGGCCGGATCATCTTCCTCTGTACGGGCAATATATGCCGCAGTCCGCTGACGGAAGTGATAGCGGTTGAGATGTTTGCGGGCCTGGGTTTAAGTTTTGGATCAGCTGGCCTCGATGCGATCAGTGGCCTGCCGACTTCAGCCTCGTCGGAGGAGTATGCGGCATCGCACGGCATGGACCTGGCGGAGCATCTTTCCCAACCAATCAGTCTGGATCTGTTGCAGAGCAGTGTCTGGATGATTGGCATGACCCGGAGCCAGGCCGCGATATTTCGCAGCCGCCACGGGGCTGCATACACAGGCCAGGTGGGAATCCTGGGTGCACCGGGCGTGGATCTGGGGCAGGGCGGACCATCGCCCGAGGTCGAAGAAGTGAACGATCCCTACGGCTTGCCCAGCGAACACTACTTCGCTTGTGGCGACCAAATCAACCGTCTGCTCAAAGGGTGGACACCGGTATTTGAGGCCATGAATGAAGCGTGGAAAACCGGCTTTGCACAGGAGTAGCGCGTCATGAAAATTTCCATTGGCAGTGACCACCGCGGCTTTGCCCACAAGGCCCTGATCACCGAAACGTTGCGGGCCAAGGGCATTGAGGTGGAAGACTTCGGCTGCCACAGCGAAGAGTCGGCCGACTATCCGGACGCCGCCTTGCCCGCCGCCGAAATGGTGGCCAGTGGTGATGCCGCCGCCGGGGTCCTGATCTGCGGCTCGGGCATCGGCATGAGCATCGCGGCCAACAAGGTCAAGGGCATCCGGGCCTCGCTGTGCTTCACCGAGAACCAGGCCCGCACCACTCGGCAGCACAACGACAGCAACATGATTTGCCTCAGTGGCGATGGGGTGGACCCGCAGATGGCCCTTGAGCTGACGCAGATCTGGCTCGACTCAGTTTTTGAAGGCGGCCGGCATGCCGGGCGGGTGAATAAGATCACGAGCTACGAAGACAAGCATTCGAAATAGAAGACAGAACCATCAGATGTTGCAGGAGTAATGTCATGTACGACCAAGTGCGCAAAACCGATCCCGCCATTGCCGAACTGCTGGAACTGGAGCTCGGCCGCCAACGCAGCCAGCTGGAG
>DAOVTU010000610.1 GCA_030632925.1 Candidatus Krumholzibacteriia bacterium
ACCGGAATGTCCCTGCGCGGGATGATTCTGGGGCAGCACCGGCGCATGATTGTGCCGGCAGACGACGAATCCAGCACCTGATTTCCGCCAGTTTGACCAAATCCGTGGTGGGGATGGGGGGGCGATTTGCCGCCTGCTTTAATGCGTGATTTTTCCGACGAAATAACCCACAAAAAATGCATCTCAAAAACACAAAAAGAAGGCGAAAACGCCTTCTTTTACCCGTTTACCACACGAATTTCGTAGTTAACCATACCTAAAAAACATGCACAAGGATGTTGACACTGTGGTGGTGACAAGCTATTCTCCGGTGGTGATGAGAGGTGACCAAAGGTGATGGGTGGGGAAAATACGAGGGACCCCAGTTTAATGGCGGGTGGCCGACGGATCGGCCCAAATTCGCAAGGATGCGACAAGAGCCCGCCATTAACCCCTTTCCCTGCCCACACCGGTCCCCTCGAATAAAAAGACGACTCACGACAACAGCTGATGAGGATCATGAACGAGAACCCGCACACTACTCCACTTCCGGAATCGGCTTTCGCCTTCCACGGGTCTCATTCCCGTGCGGTGGATGCCAAAGGGCGCTTCAATCTGCCCTTTAAGTTTCTGCGTGGGGGCAGCGGGCCTGAAGAAGAGAAGTTCGTGGTCAGCAAGGGTGCCGACGGATCCTTGAGTTTGCTGCCCCGCAGTGTGTGGTTGGCGAATTTCGATCGGTTGCGCGAGGGCGAGCCCGGTCCCAAATTGCGGGCCTATCTGCGCCGGATGAGCACCAATAGCAAGACTGTTGAGCCTGATAGCCAGGGACGGGTTGCGGTCAGCCGCGAAATCCTGGCCGAATTTGGCATCGAAAAAAAGATCATGATCGTGGGCATGGGCAACTACATGGAATTGTGGGATCCCGAGACCCTCGCGGCGATGAACGCCGCAGATGAAGGCGACGAGGCCTTCAATGACGAATTCTTCCGTTGATCGTTGGATCAGCGGACGATGACCGGCCGCAAGGATGCAAGCCGGATTCAGCCGGGCAAGCGCGGCGCCGACGGATCGGCGCACGCCCGGCGAACCAACAGCAGTCCAGAGCACTAAGAACCAGATCGAGATGCCCCGCGTGTTCGCACCCGGGGGCCCAAGGATGGGCAACATCAGGGAGGGAGCCCAAATGTCGAGAGAGTTGACCCGACAGTTCAAACGCACCGAAAACGCACCGGTTCGTCTGGATCACCTGCAGATTCAGATCAACCAATCAGAAAGAACTGCCTCCGGACAAACTGTTCGGGTCTCTCTCTCCGGCACACTTGATTGTCAGGGCGTCGAGAAGTTGATCAGTCGGGTCGCACCGCGGTTGGTGAGTCGAGGCTGCCGGATCATCCTGGATGGGAGTCGGCTGACCCATCTGGATTTTCGGGCGACTCACAGCCTCATTGGTTGGAATCGCCAACTGCGCGATTTCAACCACCAACTGTACCTGCGCGAGTGGAGCGACTACCTGAAAGCGATCCTGGTCATGGAAGACTGGGATCGTGAATTGGGTGCCGCCGGCAGCGAACCCGCAACGTGGCGCCTGCTCGGCGCAACAAGCACCGTCAGCCAGCCATGACAGAAGCGCCCCACGTACCCGTGCTCAAAGCAGAGACTCTGGGTCTCCTGGAGCCGGGGCCGGGGCGCAAGATCGTTGACGGCACGTTTGGTTTTGGCGGCCACGCCCAGGCCATGCTCGATGCGGGCGCCGAAGTGCTGGGCCTGGATCTCGACGCCGTGGCCTTTGGCGTTTGCCGGAAAATGGCCGACGAGAACCCCGGATTGCACTGCCAGAACATCTCTTTTCGCAACATTGACCAGGCTCTGAAAGCCACCCGCTGGGACAAGGTGGACGGGGTCCTGTTGGATTTGGGCGTCAGTTCGTTCCAGTTGGACGACGCCGAAAAAGGGTTCAGCTACCGCATGGATGCGCCGCTGGACCTGCGTTTTGACCAGACTTCAGGACAAACAGCGGCCGACCTGCTGCGCGAAATGTCCGAGACGGATCTGGCGGACCTGATCTGGAAGTGGGGCGAGGAGCGCGGCAGTCGCCGCATCGCCCGGGCCATCGTGCGCGGCCGTGAAGAAGAGCCCGTGCTGACCACGTGGCAGCTGCGGGCCCTGGTCAAGAGCACCATGCCCAATCATATCAAGGTGCAGCCGATATTGAGTCGGGTGTTCCAGGCTTTGCGCATCGCCGTCAATGACGAACTCGGGGCGCTGACCGAAGTCCTGGCCAAGTTGCCGGGCCTTTTGCGTCCGGGGGGCGTGATGGTGGTCATCAGTTACCACTCGCTCGAAGACCGGATGGTCAAACAGTTCATCGACCGGGAAAAACGGGACTGTCTTTGCCCGCCCAACTTGCCTATGTGCGTGTGCGGACACCAGGCAATTCTCAAGACCCTGACCCGCAAGGCCGTCATGGCGGGCAAGGAAGAAGAGGCCACCAATATCCGTGCTCGCAGCGCGCGTCTGCGGGCTGCCAAAAAGCTCTGATCTTTCGCCAAAAGAAAACGGGTCTGTCATGTGGAAACCAAACCTGGATACAACACCCGCCGGAGCGCCGGGCAATCGCACCACCCATGGAGCCATGGCTCATCGCCGGGGTGTGGGTGGGGGCAAGGTTCTGTCTGGTACCGTGGTCTTCCTGATGGTCGGCATCCTGTTGGCAGGCTCGGTGGTCATCTCGAATCGCGTGACAAGTTTGCGGTCCGAAATCGCACGGCTCGATAGCCGGCGTGAGGTCCTGGAAGCGGACAGTGCCCGCTTG
>DAOVTU010000362.1 GCA_030632925.1 Candidatus Krumholzibacteriia bacterium
CCAGTGGAGTCGATTATCTGGGCTTTGATCTTTGCTTTTCCGGAGTCCCATTCTGACCGCGGGGCGGCCAAGGCCAGTGGTCCCTCAGCACCGTACTGGTCAAAAGGGACGATGATCACCAGACCCGGCGGCAGGCTGGTCTCGCAAAAAGGCTGCAGGACTATTTTATCCTGCAGGACAACAGCCCAATGCCAAAGCCCATCGTCATCGGTATAAAAACGAGATTTCCGCAGGGCAAGTCCGGCGGGCCGGAACAAGGAGGCCACAACTCCGTCTTCGCCAGGTTTAAAGGCCTCGATTTTACTGCGATTGGCCACCAGCAAATGACGGCCTGCCCAGGCCAGGTGGATCGGATGGTTGACTTCATTGATCAACTTCTGGTTGCGGCATTGCCCCTGGACCAGGTCACACGTAGCCAGATACAAATCACCCTTGAGCAGCAGGGGGATGTAAACCATACCTTCGGGCGTAGCGAACCTGTCTAAAACCTGGCCTTTGGGGAATTGGCGACAAATCTGGGCCGCGCCGTACTGGGGGTCCGGCTGGTGTTGCACGGCACGGTCCTGACCGATGATCAACAAGCCGTGATCCGGAGAAAAAATAGCACGATGCGGTTTTCCCCGTGGGCGGAGCAATAGCGGGAATTGTTCCATGGACAGGATCACGGGCAAGGTGGTGCGCCGCTGGTGATCAGGCTGGGGGGGTTGCGGTACAGGAGTCGGAGCTTTCATGAAACCATTGGCGGCCGCTTTGACCTGCTCCAGATCGATCACCGTAGTGGAGATGTGCTTGGTGTTCCCTGCCTTTACCCGATGCAGGTCGACCGTACCGAACCCATCCACTGTCAGAATGTACAGCACCGGTAGCGCGGCTTCGCGCACCTGGACCCAAAATTCGGGATCACGCATGACATTCGCATGAGTAACCAGGACCACTTCCGGCAGATCGGTGAGATCAGTTTGCTGCGCGGCCAAGGGTACTAACGCAAGGCCGGGGTGGGGGTCAGACTCCAGGGCCCCCAGATGCTCGCGCAGGCCAGCTTTTGACACCAGGTCCACCGGCTGCAGTTGGTCCCCGACTGGGCGCCAGCAGGACAGTTCAAAGTCTGCTTCACTGGCCGCCGCGACGGCCAACCCGGCAGCGCAGGCCAGCAGCCGGGGTTGCCCCCAGAGGCGAATTCCCGCGTCCAAAATCAACACCCGCTGGTCGGATGCGTCTCTCGGTGGTGCTTCTCGCCGCAGATATAGGGCTTCGTTCAGGGCGATTCGCGTCGCCAACACATCGTCGTCGTAGGCCAGTTCGCTGAGCAGCAACCGGTCCAGGGTGCCGCGATTGGAGATGTCTGAAACACCTCCCAAGGGCAAATTGTCCGGATCGGCCAACCGCCGGGGCAGGTTGATCGAAGCCAGCAGCGAACGCACCATGGCCATCAACCCACCCAGCTTCTCATCATTTCTCAAATCAGAAATCAGGTCGCGCACCGAAGATGGTGGGGGCAAAATAACCGGCACTTCGGGGAGGGGCTCAACGACTCCGGTGCTGACCAGGGCGCTGATTTTTTCCTCGGTAGCGTGGTATAAACCCATGGCCAATTGTCGCAGGTCAGCTGAAGCCCGCTGCGGCCAGGCAGGCGATTCGGCTGCGGTTGCAAAGATACCTTTTTCCCGGTCACGCTTGAGGTAGGTGAGGATGGCCAGGGAATCTTCGGCCGCCAGGCGGTCGCTCGAGGCCGCGAAAACGATCTCACAAATGGCCGCCTGGGCCTTGGCGTTGTCCCGCAACCCGGACGGCATGGCGTGGATAAACGCCAGGCCTGCCCGGACCTCTTCCCATTCTTCAAAAGCGGCCCCATAGATGTGGTCTGCTGCAGTGCCAAGCGACGGGGTTGCCGGTGGCGCGTCGGTCACCAGCCAGTTGCTGCGGCAAGCGGCGAGCAATAAAATCAAGCTGCCAAACCGCGGCAATCCCCGTGGCGCCAGCCAGGCCAGGATCGGGATAACCTCTTCCAGAAATACGATCGTCACACCCGATGGCCCGGTGACCACGGTCCCGTCGTCCTGCCATTGCCAGAAACTGGCGCCCGCGGAGGCGCAAAAGTATTCGCGCGCCATGTGTCCGGGACTGGCCCCGCTTGGTGGCCTGTTTTCAGTCATGGTATTGCTCCCCAAGTGTCAGGCGGACCGCGCTGCGCGACGCGGTGACAAAACACCGGGCGGGGACCAATTCATACGATGCGTCCGCAGCAAACAGAACCAGATCGCCGGCGCCGGCTGCGACCAATTGTCGCACTGTCGTGGCATCAACCGGCAACTGCCAGCCCATGCCGCACGGCAGCGCCACGCCATTGCTCTGATGGTAGCGGGCACCGGGCAGCGGCGGCAGTGGTGTACCGCGCACCATGACCTGTTCGGTTGTGGCATCGTGACTGAAAGTCAGCCGCACCAGGCGCACTGCGGGGCAAGACCGGATGTAGTCCAGCCACAAGTCCTGACTGGTGACCAGCAAATTGGCCTGCATTTCAACACCCGACCGGACCAGATTCAGGGCCACTTTTTCGGAAATGGTCTGACCAAGTGTTCCGGGCAATGCCGTCGGGGGCAGGGCGACGGTAAAGGCTTCATCGATGGCGACCCAATCCAGGCTCGGCTCCGCGCCATAGTGCAGATGCTGATTCTCCGGGCGCAGGTTTCCCGCCTCGACCCGGTACAACTGGGCGTGGGGAATCTTGCGCAGCTCTTGGCGAATGTGTTCCGGCACATCATCATTGAGCAGAGGGCCGCGCACCCAGACAAAACCAGCACTGAAAGCTGCCCTCAGCTCAGAATAACGGCGTAATCCCGCCGCCAGATCCAGGTGAGCGTCAGGAATGCTGGCCAACCAGTCAGTCATCGCCTGGTTGCTCCATTTTTTGCCAGAGCAGGTCAATTTTTTCCTGCAGTTGTTGCCGCAGGTCCTGGTCGGTCACCCACTGGCTGCGCGAGGTCAGGACGCTCAACTGGTCGGCCAACAGGGATCGCTGTTGCTGGTCAGGTTCACTGTTCGCTCCAGCCTGCAACTCCTCGTCAATCGTTTCGAGGTCGCGGGCCAAGGCTTCGGGGTTCGGCTCTGACCTGGCATTGGCCCGGGGATGGTCATCGGGTTTGATTTCCCATTCCTTCATCGCTTCATCCACCAGCGCGGCGACGATTTCCTGCTGCTCCTCACGACCCCAGATATGCCGCAACACCCACAAATCCGATATACGCGTTTCAGTGCGTCCACACAGCAGGGCACTCGCGGCAATGGGCCGCTGCAGCTTGACCGCCCGGCGATCGGACACCTCAATGCCGGCGGCCCGCAATCGGCCGACCAAGGCCAGATAGGATTCCCGCACCGGCCCCAGATCCACTTCTGGCATCAGGGCATGCAGCTGCCGGATGTCATCAACCGAAACTTCAGCCGTATACTCGACCAACCCCAGATCCAGTTTCCAACCGCGGTGCAACACATCGGGCAGCCGCTCGGGATCGACGTTGTCACACTTCACGCGCAACAAAAAGCGGTCAAACAAGGCCGACAATGCTTCGTCTTCGGGTAGGTGGTTGCTGGCGCCGGTCACCATCAGCGTGGGCAATTTGCGGGTTTCCCGACCCCGGCGAAACACCCGCTCATTCAGCACCATCAGCATGCTGTTGAGGATGGCGCTGTTGGCATTGAGCAGTTCATCGAGGAAGACCAGCTCGGCCTCGGGCAACATGCCTTCGGTATTGGTGACCAGATCGCCCTCGCGCAGCTTCCGGATATCAAAGGGGCCGAAGATTTCGTTAGGTTCGGTAAAACTGGTCAGCAAGTATTCGAAACTGCGGCACTTCAAGCGGCGCGCCAGATCATTGACCAAGGCACTCTTGGCGGTACCTGGTGGTCCGAGCAGGAACAGGTTTTCTCCGGCCACCAGGCACACGCCCAACAGGTCGATGATCTCATCCTTCTGGGCAAAAGTGCTTTTCATTGGGGCCAGCACCTTGTCTCGCAAGGCAACACCCTGGGCCAATGCCAGATCGCGTCCATTAGGCTTCATGTGAGATTTCCTTTGCCAGATAGGCGGCCAGTTCGGGGTTCAGTTCAGGGAAAGGACCAAGGGCGGCGCGGACCAGACACGCTACTGATTGTTCAGCAAGGCGGGACTTGTCACCGGAGGCGATCACCCGGTCGACATACAGCATGCGCAAACAGTCGTCGGCCAGAACCTGTGCGATCGGGTCGGCATCCAAGGCCTGATCTTCGTCGACCAGCTCCGCAATACCAACCGACTATAGGGGCCACCGCTGACCCAGTTCGCGCAACCGAATCGTCCGCACATCTTTCGGTGCGATGCGATCAACCAGGACCA
>DAOVTU010000026.1 GCA_030632925.1 Candidatus Krumholzibacteriia bacterium
GCCTGGGTCTCTTGATATTGCTGGTGCCATTGAGTGAGCAGTTCCGGTTGCCCCAGGCGGTCCACTTCATCGGCCAGCAGATTTGAATCAAAAGTCTGCGTACCCCTATGAAAAAAGGGCGCCACACGGTTCGCAAAATAGGCACCAATAAACAGCCTCGAAGCCAGCGGCAAATCGGCCAGGCTCAACAACTGCCAGAAAACCTGCCGCACCAAATCGCTGTGCTGAAAATAGGGGTCCGGGTGATCGTCATCCTGCTGATGGGTCAGAAAGTACTTCTCATTGGCCACCAGTTCAGGTGGCAGCGCCACCGGTTCGACGGCCTCTGCGGCGGCCAGGCAGGCCTTGGCCGCCTCGGGACAGGACAGCGACAAACTCAACTCCGTGCGCTCGCCCACCCGGTTCAACTGCCGCGGATAAATAGAGCACACCTGGCCCAGGTACGACTCGCCCAGATCCGCGTGGATTTCGCACAGGCCGGATGACTTGTCCTGGTACGGGCAGCGCCCATCGTCGCCCATGGTAATGGTCGCAAAATTGGCAGTGTCGGCAATCTTGGTGGGGGAAATGTGGGCCCGGAATTTCTGCCGCTGTTTTTTCTCAAGCGTCAGAACCGATTCCATTTTCTGGTAGGTTTCCTGATCCAGAATAATCCGCCAACCCTGGCAACAATGGTCCGGACAATCGCCGCCAGTGCATTCGAAGTCGGTCACGAATCGCAGGGTCAGATCAGATGGATGCGTCATGCAAACAGCCTGTCAGATGGGGCGGTCAGCGGACCCGGTTCAGCGCACCAGATCCGCAATGGTGTAGAGATCGCGCAGGTTGTCGGTCCGGGTTTGTTCTTCCCAGTTGCTCTTGGCCGCGTGCACCAGGAACATTGCTTCCTGGAAGTCATCAGGATATCCCGCGGTCGCCTCGAAGGCCAGATGCCCCCACCGCTCGTAGTATTTCATCATGCGGGCCACCGACGGGTCGTTTTCCGACGCCGCCAGCGAATCTTCCACCAGCAACAATTGCAGTTTGACCTCGTTGCGCGCCGCATCCCGCTCCACAGCGGTCGGGGCGTTTTGGGCCACTTCCGCCAGACGTCCGAGCCTCTCGGGATCCACCTCGGCCAGGCGGCCGAATATTTCATCCAGCCGGTTTTCGCCCTGCAGGCGCTCCTGATGTTCCCGATAAATCTGGGCGTAGGAGGTGCCGTCCGGCAGTTCGGCCGGATCAACAATGCCCCGGTGCTGTCCCGAGGCCAACCGAGCCACCACCGCAGCCTGCCGCACCGTGAACCGCGCCTGGAAATCATCGACCAAAGCGGTGTAGCTGGTCCCATTGGCGTCGCCACCAAAAATGCCCTGGGCAAACTGGTCAATCTCCTGATTCAAATTCAGCTTTTCCTTGGCGCTCATCAGAATCTGGATGCGCGCAAAGGCGACCTCCACCGAGCGCAGCGATTCGCTGGACACGCTCTCGAGGGCCACTCTTTCGGCAAACTCGAGTTCTTCGTCAAAGAGTCCATCGCGGATGGCCAACAGGCGGTACATCATTTGGGTCCAGACCAATTGGCCCCAGCCCCGTTGCCGCAGATAATTGTTGGTTTTTCCATCGGGGTGATACGATTCCATCATCAGGGCGATTTCATTGAAGCCCGCTTTAAGTTCGGCTTCCATCTGGGCGATGTCGCCTTCCTGCAGCCAACGGCCGGCGCGGCTGGCCTGCACAAGATATTCTTCGACCTGGGGAGATTTTCCGACCGGGCGAGGAGCACCAGCCTGGGCTTCGCCGAAGCCCGCCGCGAAAAAGAACACCAGAAGTCCTGTCACGACCGCTTTATGAAGAATCATTCTGGATGTCACGCCGCACCCCATTTCAAAAATTCTAATGCGGGGACCAACTTCCCTGTCCTGTCCAACCGCAGAATAGACTGCGGCCCGACAAACCCCGCTTGATAGCCGGATACTATCATTATAGTGAACCAACCGTCAATCGCTCAATCAGCTTCTACAATGCGTTGCGCGGCGGCACTAAAACGTTGGCCAGCAACAGCCCCGCCACCAGCGAGACCGCCACCAGCATGGCCGTCACAGCGGTATCCAGGCCGCTCAGCACGTCTTTTTGCATCAAAAGCGCCAGGCTATTGTACCCGATGCTCCCGGGCACCAACAGGATCAGCGACGGCACCACCATGACCACGGCCGGTCGTCGCTTCAGGCGCGCGAACAAATTTGCCACCAATCCGGACAGGAAAGCGCCCACCGCAGCGCCCAACAATGGCCCCAGAAATTCCACCCCGTAACGCGAGCCCCAAAACGCCACCGTGGTGCCTAAGGCGATCCACGGCATCTCCAGCCTGCGTGCCCGGAACAGCACACCCAACGCCAGCGGCGTGATCAACAACGCCACCCACACGGTCCAGCCCGGCAGCCCCGCCGGCTCCGCATCCCGGATCACGCCGGGCAACAGGTCAGCCGCACGCCTGCCCACCGCAGCGCCGATGCCAATTTTCATGAACGTCATCATCGCACCCGAGAACCGCGCCGTGCCGCTCACCAGATGTCCGGTGCCCAGTTCGTTCAAAGCCAGCGTCAAGCTCAGTCCCGGCAGCAGGACAATCAGGCTCGCGATGATCACCGGCCCTGTGGCCATCGGCACCACCAGGGTGGCCAGGGCACTGGCCAGAAAGGTCACCACTGCGGCGGCCAGGAATTCGAATATTCGCCCGATGGTGACCGATCGCCCGGACGCAACGGCCAACAGACCCGTGATCAGGCCCAGGCCCAACGCCATTCCCATCTCCAAAAAACCGCCGCCAAAAAACCGGGCCACGGCCCCCGACGCCACACTGAAAGCCACGATGGTGGCCAACCCGCTGTACCGGGGCGGAGCATTGTCGATCTTTGACAACTGGGCATCCGCTTCTTCGACGGTGATTTCGGAGCGGTACAGGGCCTCCACCACACCGTCGAGCTCCACCAGTTTGTCCAACTGCAACTGGCCGGGTTCAACCCGACTGAGGGCCGTGTGCTGGGCACCGGGTTCACCGAAGGATGAAATCAGGGAAGTGGGTCCCGAAAAGAACTCGGCCCGGGTGCCCAGGCGCGTCGCCGCATTGCCCAGGGCGTCTTCCAGACGGTGGGCCGGGATGCCATAGCTGTGCAGGGCACGGCCCAGGGCAATCAGGAATTTGATACGGGGATCGTTGGCAGGAGACAAAACAACACCAGGCCGGGTCTCAGGTGAGCCCGGCCTGGTGCCTGAATCTTATCCGGATTTCGGAGAGGATCAGACCATCATGGAGGTCGGGCGGGTCGCTCGCGCCAGAGTTTCCTCCAAATTGCAGGACAGATCAAGGCGCAGTTGGTCCAGGAAGGCCTGATCGAAGGCCAGACCGGCCAGAGTACTGCGCACAAAATCGTTGCCGTCCACTTCGATGTCTTCGTCGACCACCTGCGCCAGCACGTTGCCGGCGGTGACAGCGCGCACCAGATCCCGGTGGGGACAACCCATGTCCGCCTCGTGGTGGAACTGGATCGCGGCGATCAACTGCTCGGGAAAACCCCAATGGCGAGCCAGCATGGCCCCGGCCTCGGTGTGGTCAAAGCCCAGCGCCTGGCGCTCAAGGGTGCTGACACTGAAGGCGGGTTCGCCAAAACCGATGGATTCGTGATGGGCCACCAGATGAGAGTCGACCACCAGCATGCCCACATCGTGGACCAGCCCGGCGGTGAACGCCTCACAACGCAGCTCGCCCATGCCGAGACGTTCGGCGGCGATGGCGCTGGCGGTGGCAGCCTTCAGGGAGTGGGACCAAAATCTTTCGCGGGTGATTCCATAGCCCAGCAGATCGCGGCGCATGATGGGCGCCATGCCCGTGGCAAAGGCCAGGGTCACTACGGAGCGGTTGCCCAGCATGACCAACGCATCGCGCACGCTGCTGATTTCGCGGCGGGCGCCATAGAAGGCGGAGTTGCTGAGCTTCAAAACGTTGGCCGTCATGGCCGGATCGCGCTCCATGACTTTGACAACCTTGGAGGCCGAGCAAGTGGCGTCCTTGAGCAGATCCAACAACTCGACAACGGTGGTGGGCAAGGTGGCGAGGTCTCCAACTGAAGACACAAGATCCTGTAGTACCGGCTTGTTCACTGTTCCCTCCCGAGGAATCCCTTCTCGTGATCTGGGCGGCGATTTGTCCTGAACACGTCTTGCAAGTATCGGGGCGAAAACGCGTCTCATTTAGCATAACCTGTAACTATAACTGTATTTAAAGATGGCCTTAAGCCCGACTGCGGGTGAACTCCAAAAGGCCGCTCAACAGATCTTCAGTGGCGACAAAGGGGTAGCAGACTCATGGCCAGATGAATTTCAAATCCCAAATGCCGGGATTTTGCAATTATGTGGTGGCCTGACACTGGCGCCGGAGCCTTGCGGCGCGGGTCTGTCCTGGCCGCAAACCTAAAGGCATCCGCAGACCACTGACCACCATGCGCAGCCCCCGGTGGGACTGCCCCCGACCGACCTTCGACCACACTCCAAGGGACATCCCCCCCATCAGGCGGTCCACATCCGGGCAATTTCTGCCCTGCACCGGTCATCAATTTGTGGTGTCGCGGTCTGGGCGATCTGGTAGGTTGGTGGTAAGGAGGCTCGACATGAACAATTCCACACAGCTTCGGCCCGCATCCCACCCCCCATATTTTTTGACCAGCCTGCTGGTGATATTGCTGGGGCTTCCCGCCTTCAGCCGGGCTGAAACCGTGACCCACGTGGAAGACTTCACCACGCGGGCTTTTGCCGACACCCTGCAAACCACCGCCGACTGGAATACCGGTGACGGGACGCTCAAACTGCACGGGCAGGGCCTGGCGGAAATCGGCGCCCTGGGTGTGGGCGGGCTCGCGTACGCCTCGGCCTGGAAGGATGATCGCCTGCTGGTGGCCAACCACACCGGCAACGCCCTGGTGGTGATCAATGTGCTCGATCCGACCAATCCGACTCTGGTCACTTCCCACGCCATGCCCGGCAACGCCCGCAACGTAACGGTCAATGGTGACTGGGCCTTTGTCTCGCTGGGCAGCGGACTGGGCGTGCAGTTGGTGAACGTGGCCAACCCCGATCTGCCCGTCAACGGGGCCACTGTCAACCTGGGCGCCTTCACCGGCGAAGCTGTGGTCAACGGCAACTGGGTCTATACGGCCAGTTACAATGGTGGTGTGGGCGCCTTCGAAATCACCGACCCGGCCAACCCCGTACTCATGCCCATGGCAGATCTCACGGCCTGGGTGCGCGGCGTGGCCGTGCAGGGCAGCTATCTCTATCTGGCCAGCGATGCCACCCTGACGGTCATGAGCCTGGCCTCACCCGCGGCCCCCGACAGCGTGGCGGTGGTCCCGGTTTCCGGTTCCACCCTTTGCGTCACCACCGACAACACCTGGGCCTACGTGGGCGGCAACGCCGGCCTGGATGTGGTGGACATTTCCCAGCCCACCAGTCCCCAGTTCGTGACCAACCTGTCCCTCGACGGCGGGGCGGCCTATCACATTGCCGTGCGGGGTGACTCGCTCTTTGTGGCCAACGGGGCCGATGGCCTGAAAATCATTGACGTTTCGAATCCGAACCAACCGCAGGTTCTGTCAAACTTCTATTCGACCGAATATTTCTACCACACCGAAATGCACGGCAGCGAGGCCTTTGCCAGCAATGGCAACGCCGGCTTGTTGGTTTTGCGGGCCGATGCCCAAGGCCTCGATACGGACCGCAACCTGGCGGTCTCGGCCAACCTCAACCCCACTGGCGAACCGGTGCTGCGGGCCAAGTTGTCGGCGGCCTTTGCCGACTCCATCCGCTTTGAAATCACCGCCAACGGCGGCGCGACCTGGCAGGACATCTCGCCCGATGATACCTGGCTGGAATTTGATCCCCAGGGTACGAACCTGCAATGGCGGGCCACACTGGAGCAAACCGGCCCCTACCCTGGTCCGGTGTGCGACAATCTGACGCTGACCTATGACCGCGCCCACAGCTATGCCGAGATCACCAGTGCTGCCGATGTGCCGGGCGACACGGGCGGCCAGGTGCGCCTGGTCTGGAACGCGAGCCGTTTCGATGCGCCGGCCCAGAGCGCTTTGGTCACTGAATATTCGGTGTACCGACGCTACGATCCGGCCAAGGCTGTGGCCTACCCGCCGGGCGATTGGGAATACCTTTTGACGTTGCCGGCCGATCAGGAGGCCACCTATTCGGTGGCGGTGCCGACTTTGGCGGATTCCTCCAACACGGGCACCCATTGGTCGGTGTATTTTGTCCGCTCCCGCACCAGCACCATTGGCACGTTTTACGACTCACCACCGGACAGCGGCTACTCCCTGAACGATCTGGCCCCGCCGCCGCCGGCCAACTTTATCGTGCAGCGCGAATCCGGCGGTGTGCAGTTGACTTGGGACACCGCCACCGAGCCGGATTTTGCCCATTTCCGGATCTACCGGGTAGCCACGCCGATGACGATGCCCTCACCCGCCACGTTGTATCAGGTATTGACCACCAACAGCTACTACGACACCACGAATCAGCTGTGGTTCTACCAGTTGACCGCAGTGAACCAGGCTGGGGTCGAAAGCGCCCCTTCCCCCCATCCCACCCCCGTGGGCGAGGTTCCGGCCGGCGGCGGCGTGTTGTACCAGAACACTCCCAACCCCTTCAACCCCAGCACCCGCATCGCCTATTCGGTGCCGCCGGGCGGGCGTGAAGTGCGGCTGGAAATTTACGATTTCAGGGGTTCTCTGGTGGCCGTACTGGCCGATGAATTTGTCGCCGCCGGCGATTACAGTGCCGATTGGCGGGGAGTAGACAACGCGGGCCGGGCTGTGGCCTCAGGCCTGTACACCTGTCGATTGCGCTGCGGCGACAAGGTCAGCACCATGAAGATGACCCTTATTCGCTGATTGAGCGCTGTTTGGGCCGGATTCATGGCACGGGCTTTGCATATTGACAGGCATGGCTGTTTCCAAAAACAACCCCGTGACCATTGCGTCCTTACTGGCGGTAGCGGCTTTGCTGTGCCTGGGATTGAGCCTGCGTCTGCTTGCGGCCAGCGGTGAGGTCCTCATTCCCCTGGATCCTGCCGTGGACACGCGTCTGGCCAGTATCCTGACTATTGGCGGCGGTCTGCTCATATTCCTGATCGGCACGGTCTCGCTGCTTGTTGCGCGGCGTTACGCCCTTTCGACCGGTCGCAAACCTGTCCGCGAGCCCAAGGATCTGGAAATGATCGATATCCGGCACGATATCCAGCCCGATATCCAGAGATGGAGCGCCGAATTGGAAGATATTCGCGATGAATTGCGACGTGATGTCGTCGACACGCCATCCAGCCTGGATGTGGAACACCTACAACTCACCATCCCGGCCTCGTTTCAACCCGAAGGGCAATATATGCTCAGTGACGAAGGGCGTCTCGACGACCCTTTGGCAGATCTGAAGCGCACCAGGGACCAACTCATGGAAGCCGCCGAACGGGTTGATGTGATCATGCAGAGTATCCATGGTTCTTCCTCAAGTGACGACCCTACAACGAGTTCCAGTCCTCGAAAACGCAAATGGCTCTTTTGGCGAGAATCCCACTGATTTCTTTGGCAATTTGCGACAATTCTCTCAGTTAGCCCCTCCCCCTGGCCGATACAGAATTACGTATGCACTCGGTCCGGGACCGTATGGTTTTCACCCGTGCACATGTGGCCTGAATCGGACTCCCATGAGCCGACGGAGCAACTGAGCAATGACCAAGGCTTCTACAGCAACCAAAAAACGGCCCGCGGAACAAAGCGAATCCGAGGCAGGCGGTTCTCCGCCAGCGCCCGAATTCAGCCTCCGTGTTTCCGATGACAAGGTCATGGTCCTATTGGACTGTCCCGACCCGTTGCGCGACCTGGCGTCCACCGTGCGCCGCATCATCGGCGAATTCCGCACCCTCGAATTGCCTGAATACCCCGACGACGAATTCATGACCAAGGTCCTGAGTAACATCTGCCAACCGGGCCAGCACCTGGTCGATAAGATCCTGATTATGGGCGAGGCACCCGTTCTGCCACAGGACGGCCGCCTGGAATGGACCCACAACTATTTTGACACCGGCTGGAACGCCGAAGAAGGGTCCGAGGCCATCGACTTCTGGGAGAAGATTGACAACCTTTCGGTGTCCACCGATGAAAAATTGTTGGAGATGCACCCGGCGATTCCTGGCGAACCGGGCCTGAACGTTTTTGGCAACAAGATTCCGGTCAACAAGCCCGCAAAGGTGCGGGTCCGCTGCGGCAAGGGTGTTTCTGAAACTGCAACCGCGTCTGGAGGAGCAGTATTCACCGCTGAAATTTCCGGACGTATCCGGTTCACCGACAACACCCTTTCAATCGATGACATCTATGTGATTAAAGGGGATGTGGACCTCGAACAAGGCAACATCCACCATGCTGGCAGTCTGCAAATTGAGGGCGATGTGGTACTTGGCGCCACCATTGAAGCTGGCGGCGACATCGTCATCAAGGGGATGATCGAGCCTTCAAATATCCGGGCCGGTGGTTCGCTGTATGTCAACGGCGGCATCGTCGGCTCACCTGAAACCCTCATCACCGTCGGTGGCAAGGTAGAGGCCAAGTACATCAAGGAAGCCGTGATCCGCGCTGAGAGCAACATTACAGTCACCAACGAGATCGCCCACTCGGACATCGAAACCCGGGGCAAAATCGAAGCGTCGCGGGGCCGGATCGCCGGCGGTAGGGCCATCGCCCGCATGGGAATCACCGTGGGCGAGGCCGGCGCCAGCGGGTCATCCAAGACCCTGCTCGCGGCCGGCCTCGACCCCACGTTGCCGGCCAAGATCGCCGACAAAAAAGAGAAGCTGAAGCAAATGGAAAAAGCCCGAGTCAAACTCCGGGAAGCCGTCCAGGCGATGAATGACAAGCCCGAGGGCCTCAATGAAGATGAACAAATCCTGGTGGAAGGCCTGGACCGCAAAGCCCACAATCTCGGACAGGCCCTGGCCGACGGCGAAATGGACATCCGGCGCCTGACCAATGAAGCGATGACCGGTGCCCTCGAAGAGATTTTCATGCTGCGCGAATGCTGGGCCGGCACCACGGTTCAGTTGGGCGAACACAAGGTGCTGGTGCGCACTTCGATCATGAAACCGCGCCTGGCCAAGCGCTTCAAGAACCGCGTCCGGGTCGTGCCCATGGGCGTGGACAACGCCCCCGACAAAAAGTCTTCCTGACGGCAACCGCAAGGTTGCATTCGTTCCAGCCGCGGCGCATTATGCCCCTCCCACGTTTTCTTTAGGACCAGTCAGGATCAGCCAAGGACCAGCCAGGAGGGCTCATGAGCACCGCACCGGAGACGACCGCCAACCAACTCAGCCAGCACATCCGGACCATTGCCGACGAATTGTCTGTGGGAGTGGCCCAGGTGCAGGCCACCGCCCTGCTCATCGGTGAAGGGGCCACCGTGCCGTTCATCAGCCGTTACCGCAAGGAAGCCACTGGCAGCCTCGATGAAGTGGCCGTCACGGCGATCCGCGACCGGTTGGAACAGCTGGCCGAGTTGGACAAACGGCGGGCAGCCATCCTGAAATCGTTGGAAGAGCGCGAATTGCTGACGCCCGAACTGAAGGCCAAGGTGCTGGCGGCCCAGGCGCTGAACATCCTGGAAGATATCTATCTGCCCTACCGGCCCAAGCGGCGCACCAAGGCCACCATCGCCCGCGAAAAAGGACTCGCGCCCTTGGCCGAGCACATGTTTGAGCAGGCCCAGTTGCCGGCGGCCGAAGCCTCCGGTGACGACCCGGTTGCATTGGCTGCAGCCTACATCAACGAGGAAAAAGAAGTCGCCACCGCCGACGATGCCCTGGCAGGTGCACGCGATATTATTGCCGAGCTCATCAGTGAAGATCAGGCATGCCGCGCCTCGGTTCGGCAACTGTTCATTGATCAGGGCACGGTCCAGTCCAAGATGCTCAAGGGCAAAGAGGCCGAAGGCGCAAAATTCCGCGACTACTTCGATTGGCAGGAACCCGTGCGCACCGCACCCGGCCACCGCGTGCTGGCCATGCGGCGGGGCGAAAAAGAGAAAATTCTCAGCCTAAAAGTCGGGCCGCCCGAAGAAGCCGCCGTCCCCCTGGTCGAACGTCAGTTCGTGAAAAACCCCTCCCCGTGCGCCCGGCAGGTGGCCGAGGCAGTGGCCAGCAGCTATCGGCGTCTGCTGTCGTTGGCCATGGAAACCGAAATCCGGTTGGAGCTGAAAAAGTATGCCGACGAAGAAGCCATCGGTGTTTTTGCCGACAACCTGCGCGAGCTGTTGTTGGCCGCTCCGCTGGGCCGCCTGCGCATGTTGGCACTGGATCCGGGCTTCCGCACCGGCTGCAAGCTGGTGGTGCTTGATGCGCAGGGTAAGCTGCTGCATCACGACACCATCTACCCCCACACCGGCGGGCCCAAAGCCCAACAGGCCGGCCATGTGGTGCAGGACCTCGTGCGCAAATTTGACGTCCAGGCCATCGCCATCGGCAACGGCACCGCCGGACGCGAAACCGAAACTTTCGTACGCGCCCTGGGGCTCGACAGCAGCATCACCGTCGTCATGGTCAACGAATCCGGTGCCTCGATCTACTCGGCCAGCGAAGTGGCCCGCGACGAATTCCCCGACCACGATTTGACCGTGCGCGGTTCCGTCAGCATCGGCCGGCGCCTGATGGATCCCTTGGCCGAGCTGGTCAAGATCGACGCCAAGAGCATCGGCGTGGGCCAGTACCAGCACGACGTGGACCAGCGCGCGCTGAAGCGCAGCCTGGACGACACCGTTGCCAGCTGCGTGAACGCCGTGGGTGTGGACCTGAACACCGCCAGCAAGGAACTGCTGACTTACGTGTCAGGTTTGGGTCCCCAATTGGCCGGCAACGTTATCGACTACCGCAACGAAAACGGCGCCTTCACCAACCGCAGCCAACTCAAAAAAGTGCCCCGCCTCGGACCCAAGGCCTTCGAACAGGCCGCCGGATTCTTACGGGTCAACGGTGGCAAAAATCCGTTGGATGCCAGCGCAGTGCATCCCGAAAGCTATTCCATCGTCAAGGCCATGGCTCAGGACCGTGGTTGCGACGTAAAAGAAATGGTCGGCAACGAACAGGCCGCCGTGGGCCTGCGTCTCGAAGACTACGTGACCGAGACGGTTGGTCTGCCCACCCTGCAGGATATCGTGGAAGAGTTGGGCAAGCCGGGGCGTGACCCTCGCGACAAGTTCGAAGTGTTCAGCTTCGCCGATGGCGTCGACAAGATGGAAGATCTGCAGGAGGGCATGCGCCTGCCGGGTGTGGTCACCAACGTGACCAACTTTGGCGCCTTCATTGACGTGGGTGTGCATCAGGATGGTTTGGCTCACATCAGCCAGCTGGCCGACCGCTTCGTGCGTGATCCCAATGAAGTGGTCAAGGTGGGGCAAAAAGTCAGCGCCAAGGTCCTGGAAGTGGACCTCGAGCGCAAGCGGATTTCCCTCTCGCTCAAAGAAGGCTAGGTATAAGGGCTACTGGCCCGGGGAGCGCACCCGGGCCTTGAAGCCCAGGCCTTCGACCGCCGCGACCACGGCAGCTTCGTCCACATTCTCCCCCTCAACCACAGCCAGGCCTTCATCCAGGCGTACCTGACAGGCTCCCACTCCGGCCAATTCACGCAAGGCGCGGTCCACGCTGCTCGAACAGTGGCTGCAGCTCATGCCCTCGACCTCAAATTCCTTCTTCTGCATCGGAGCGTTCATTCCTTCCAGGCTAACCGGTGTGGTCGCACACGCGCCATCATCACAGCCGCAGTCATGCTGCCGGGCCTTCCACCAGCTCCAGCTCATAACCACCACCAGCACAATCCCACTGAAATGATCGAACCAACCCAGGCCGTCGTGATCATGCCCCATGCCCGTCAGGGCCGGGATGGCTTCGGCCGCGCGAGGCAACAACCAATCCAACAACAACCCACCCCCAAAGGCCGACACCGCCACGGTCAAAAGATAGATGATCATGGTGCGCCGGCCGAGCACTCGGCTGATGGTCGTCAAGGTTGCGGCATTGGTGGCCGGTCCAGCGACAAGGAAGGCCAGGGCTGCACCGGGTGTGGCGCCCATGGCGATGAAGCCCGCCGCCAATGGCACACTCGCGGTCGCGCAAACATAAATGGGAATGCCCACGATCATCATCAGGGCAATAGACAGTGCGCCGGTGCCCAGGAAACCGCCCAGATAATCCTCGGGAATGGCCGCCGCGATAAGCCCCGCAATGAGAATTCCAATGAGCAGCGCCCGGCCGATATCGCCGGGCAGGGTCACGGTGGCGTAGTCAAAAGCGGCGCGCAGTTTGTCCGCCCAGCCTTTCGGCCGCGTATCGTCCACCGCCGCCGCACCCGCCAGGCTTTTGCCATTGGCCGAACTG
Source organism: Candidatus Krumholzibacteriia bacterium (assembly GCA_030632925.1). Lineage (GTDB taxonomy): Bacteria > Krumholzibacteriota > Krumholzibacteriia > LZORAL124-64-63 > LZORAL124-64-63 > JAGRNP01. The sequence goes on from DAOVTU010000026.1 coordinate 12,455, forward strand.
CGGTGTTCGTCGGGCACAAAACTCTGCACCAGGCTGCCGCCCAGGATGCCGGTCAACAGCGCCACCACGGGGCGAAAGATGGCAAACATCGGGCCCAGCATGGTCCAGGTGACCATGACGGAATCCACGCCGGTTTGGGGTGTCGACAAGAGAAACGCAGTTGTCGCGGCGCGGCTGGCGCCATGCTGTTTCAAGCTGGCCGAAACAGGGATCACGCCGCAGGAACACAGCGGCAAAGGCACGCCAAAGAGCGAAGCCTTGAACACCGGCGCCAGACCACGGCCGCCCAGATGGCGCTCCAGCCAGGCCGGTGAAATAAAGACAGACAACAGCCCTGCTACGGCAAAGCCCAACAACAGGAACGAGGCCATCTCGGCCGTCAGTTGCCAGGTCTCGCGCACGAAGTGGACTAAAAATGTGGTCACGTTCTCGATGACTTGCTCAATCTATCCAGCCAGTTCA
>DAOVTU010000662.1 GCA_030632925.1 Candidatus Krumholzibacteriia bacterium
CCGCACCCAGCTCACGGTGCCGGAAGATGTTCTCCATCACGACAACGGCGTTGTCGACCAGCATGCCAATACCCACGATCAGGCCCAGCAAGGTCAGCGTATTGAGCGACCGGCCCTGGGCCCAGATGATGCCGCAGGTGACGATCAACGAAAACGGAATACAACTGACCGCCACCAGGGTCGTGGCCACCCGGCGCAGGAAAACAAACAGCACCACGGCAGCCAACAGGGCGCCAAAAATGCCGGTATAGGTCAAATCCTTCAGAGTCTGGCGGATTTCCCGGCCCTGGCTGAACCAGATCAGGAAGTTCACGCCTTCGAGTTCCGGATCGTTGTTCATGCCCGCGATCACGGCCTCCAACTGATCGCAGACTTCCACCGTATTGGCCTTGGATTCCTGCGAAACCGTCACGCCCACGGCAAAGTGACCATCCAGATGCCGCCCGTATTCCAGCGGCGGCTCTTCGTACACCACATCGGCCACATCGCTGACCCGCAGGCCATCGGCCCGCAGCGGCAGACCGCGGATTTCCTCTACGTTGCTCAACGTGCCCACGGTGCGCAGCACGAAACGGGAGTCGCCAGGCGTGATGTGCCCCAGACTCTGATCAAAATTGCCCGACCGCAGCACCGTCGCCACATCGCGCACATCAATGTTGTGCAATTCCAGATCCGCCACACGCAGATTGATGCGCACCTCGCGCGGGCTCACGCCATCAAGCCTGACCTGGGCCACACCGGCGATGCGTTCCAGCGGCTTGATGATTTTGCGTTCCAGCAAATCGTAACTTTCGCTCAAATCCCGGGGCGAACTGAGGCGCCCTTCCAGGATGGGCTGGTCGGCGTCGCGCGAATCCCAGTTCGTCGTGACCTGGATATCACCTAAGTCATCCGGCAAGTCGCTGCGTATTCGATCCAGGCGTTCCCACACTTCGGTGCGGGCCATGTGCATGTTCATGGACCAGTCAAAGCCCAGGCGCACGCGTCCGCCGTCACTGCCGCAACGCGACCACATGGTTTTCAGCCCGCGCACCGAACCGAGGGCGTCTTCGACCGGACGCACGATCATGCGTTCGACTTGTTCAGGCGAAGCGTTGTCGTAAGGCAGGTGTACAAATAATTCGGGTTCGACAAAATCCGGCATGAAGGCCAACGGCAGGCGCTGCAAGGCCACTAACCCGAGCACAATGATGCTCACGAGCACCATCAGGATGGTCACGGGTCGCTTGATGGCAATTTCGGGCAGCGTCACGCGGGCTCCTTAAGAATTGTCATCGGTTTCCACCTCGGCCTGCACGCGCGAAGGCACGAGCCAGTAGGCCGCGGGGATCACCACCAGAGTCAACAGTGTACTCAACAACAGCCCACTGGCGACCGTAATGGCCAGCGGGGCGCGCAATTCGGCGCCTTCGCCCCAACTGAGGGCCATGGGCAGCAGGCCCAGCACCGTCGTCAGGGTGGTCATCAGAATGGGCCGCAGGCGCATGTGCCCGGCCTTGATCACCGCATCGCGTTTGGCCAGGCCGGCCCGGCGCAGGCGGTTGATCGTATCAATCAGCACGATGGCGTTGTTGACCACGATGCCCACCAGCATAATGGCGCCGATCAATACAATGACCGTGATCGTAGTTCCAGTGGCCAGCAAGCCGGCCGCCACGCCCACCAGCGCCAGCGGAATCGTGAACAGCACCAAAAATGGGTGCAAAAAGCTTTCGAAAGTCGCGGCCATCACCAGGTAGACCAGGAAAATGGCCAAAATAATGGCAAAACGCAGGCTGTTGAAGCTCACCTGCATCTCTTTGTTCTGCCCACCCAGCTCGGTGGTCAGCCCGGATGTCCGAGGCAATCCCGCCACCGCAATCTGCACGTCCTTGATGGCCGCCCCCAGGCTGCGCCCCTCAAGATTTGCCGACACCACGGCTGCCCGCTGCTGCTGCAGGCGATGAATCTCAGCCGGCCCCCGCGCCTCGGTCACCGAAGCTACGCTCATCAGCCGGATGGGTGTCTCACCACTGCCCGGCAGCACCAGATTGCGCACATCCTGCACCGTCTGACGATCCTGCTGCCGGTTTCGGATGCGGATGTCGATCTGGCGATCCTGCTCCTTGAATCGGGTCGGCACCACGCCCAGGACGCGGTTTTTCAGCGTCTCCGAAAGCACGCCCATGTCCAGGCCGAGGGCCGCCAAACGCTGGCGGTCAAACACGACTTGCAGTTCGGGGTTGCCCGCCTCCAATGAAGAGCGCACATCAACCAGGCCAGGCACGTCACTGAGGGCCCGCGCCACTTCCAGGGAATAATTGCGCAGGTCATCCAGGTCTTCGCCATAGATGATCACCTCAACCGGAGTCTTGAGACTGAAGTACGACGGACGGCCGAACTTCACTTCCAGGTCAGGCAGGTCGTGGAACTGGGCCCGCAGCGCATCGGCGGTGGCCAGCTCGGCCTCTTCGTCGCTGCGGTCCTTCATGATGATGTTCAGCTGCGCCAGATTCTCGGCCTTGGTATTGACCGACATGCCACCGCTGACGAGCCGACTGCCCACCGTGGCGTAATAGCTTTCGATGCCCTC
>DAOVTU010000201.1 GCA_030632925.1 Candidatus Krumholzibacteriia bacterium
CCCACGAGCCCGGGTTGTTGACCAGGATCATCAGGGCCACGGTCAGGCCGCGAAAAACATCGAGGGAGATCAGGCGTTCGTTCTTCATGTGAAGATCATGCCGTCTCTCCCTCGATATGACGAGAGGGAATTCAGTGGGAGCCTATTTTAGCGGCGCCGATTTCTGCTGGGCCGAGCTGTCCGCGTCGCTCAACGGCAGCGGCATTCCCATGGGCATTCCCATCGCCCGGGCCGCCTTGCGCTCGCGGCGCGGCTGGGTGGAATCGCTTACTGCGCTGGCGGTGTCGTTGCTGTCGAGCAGGGCGCCCAGGAAGGCCAAGGGGTTCGCCACAATCGATGAAGCAGACTTTTCTTCTTCATTGCCATGCAACTCAACGGCCGCCGCCACCGCTTCGGTCAGCTGTCCGGAGGCGGAACTGGCAGGCTGCACAACAGCCGGTCGCGGCTTCGGTTTGGCCACCGATTTGGCCTTCGAATTTGCCGGTTTCAGGCCAAATTCCGCCACGGTTTCCTTCTGCATCATAGCTACGTAGGTGCCCAGGTTTTGGTCCAGATCGGCACGCACTGCGGCCGCTTTTTCGTCCTGACCAAGTTCCTCGTACAGGGTGATGGCCTGCAGGACATACTCCGAATTGGCAGGATCCAGGCGGCTGGCTGCCTGGGTCAATTGCAGGGGAATCACCTGATAACCGTCTTCGCGCATCAGGTCGCCGCCCACGTCCAGTTGGTGTGCCATCTGGACCGGGTTGGCTGCCACGACCAGAACTACGACCAAAGCCACCACGGCCAAAGCGTAGTAGTCGCCCTTGACCTTGGTCTTCAAACCGGGCTCGACCAATACCTGGCGCATGCCTTCGAGAGCCTGGGCGATATGGCCCAAAAACCCGAGGGCCACGATGGCGCCGGCGACCATGAAGACAACTTCCAGCGCGGGGCCGGATGAGGCTAACCAGCCGCTGACCTGATGGTGCTGCCACAATCCGGTCACGTTCAACAGGATCACAACGCTGGCCACTGCGGGCCACATCAACCACAGACTGATGGCTGCCCGGCCGCGATGACCGCTCAAAAGCAGACCACCACCCGGGGCAATCAGGCCCAGGCTGGCAATGGCCCAGCTGCGACGCAGCCAATGGGGCAACTTGTTCACATGAGGCACGCCTTCGCGCCCGGCCACGTGCAGGGCCCGCGCCCAGGCCGTGAAACCGGCCATGACCGCGACGGCCACCAGGCCCACCCAGAGCCAGGCCGAAGCGGGGTTTTCGGCGCGCACCAGGGATCCGAATCGGCCGAGCACCAGCACAGCCGTGGCGGCGACCGACAAACCGGCCAGCGCGAGAGATGTTTTTTGTTTGCGACCGGCCGGCGTCAGCAGGATCGCCAGTGGTCCCAACACGTAGGTCAGGGCCAACAATGGTGCAAATTGCAATTTCGACTTGGCTGGCCGCGGCGCTTTGACCGTGCGCTTGGCGGGCTCTGTGGCAACCGGTCGCGGCGTGTGCTGCGGGTTGCTGGGAAACCGTTTGTTCGGCTGGGCGGTAGCCAGTGGTTTCTTATTGGGGGCCATGACATCCATTACGTCCCCGGCCTCTATCATCCAGGTTTTCCTGTTTTCACTCATGATACTACCAACTGTCTTGAGGCTTGTGGTTTGTGCGTGCCCTATGCAACGCGCCTTTTTTATGGTCTTGCAAGCGGTGTTCCGTTGAGCGGTGGGCGCCTGTTGTGTATGTTGAGCGCGGCATTGAAACCCCGCTGAAAGGACGACCATGAAACGCCTGTTGATCATGTTGACCATCCTGTTGCTGAGCACCTCGGCCCTGGCCGAGACCCGTGTTTCGCCCATCCGGCCCGTTTCCACCTATTCCATCGTGGCCCGGGATGCCGAAACCGGCGAAATGGGTGTGGCGGTGCAATCGCATTGGTTCAGTGTCGGGTCACTGGTGACCTGGGCGGAGGCCGGCGTGGGTGCGGTGGCGACACAATCGATGGTCGACCCGAGCTACGGCAGCCAGGGTTTGGAACTGATGGCTTTGGGCACACGCCCCGCAGTGGCGCTGGACGAACTGCTGGCGGCGGACGCGCATCCGGATATTCGACAGGTGGCCATGATCAACAGCACCGGTGAGGTGGCGGCGCACACCGGCGGGCGCTGCATCGCCAACGCCGGGCACAGGGTGGGCCAGGGCTATTCGGTGCAAGCCAACCTGATGGGCCCGTCGACGGTGCCCGAGGCCATGGCAGAAGCATTTGAGAACACCAAAGGGCCCTTGGCCGAGCGGTTGGTCGCAGCGTTGGCGGCGGCCGAGGCCGAAGGCGGCGATATCCGGGGCCGGCAGTCGGCGGCCATACTGGTGGTGCCGGCCGAGGCCACCGGGGAAAAATGGAACGACGTCTTGATCGACCTGCGGGTCGAAGACCACCCCGAACCCGTGGTGGAGTTGACGCGCCTGCTGGAACTGCACCGTGGGTACGAGATGATGAACGCGGGCGATCTGGCCGTGGAAGAGGGCAACCTGCGCGGGGCCGACTACTTCTATGGCGAGGCCGAGCGCATTTTGGCGGGTAATCTGGAGGCGCGCTACTGGCACGCGGTGGCCCTGGTGAACGCCGGCAAGGTCGACGAGGCGCTGCCCATATTTGCCAAACTGTTTTACGCCGGTGAGAACTGGCGCGAACTGACGCCGCGCCTGATGACGGCCGGATTTTTAGAAGTCGATCTGGCTACACTCGAACGGATCATGACAGTTATTCCTCCCCAGAAACAGGTGAAGTGATGAAGTACAATCTGAGCATGGCGGGAATGCTGGTGTGGGTTTTGGCCCTCCTTGGTGGCTGTGGTGAGGTCGTCGAACAACCGGCGCCACACACGACTTCGCTGTACGACAACGTCACGGTGCATTTCACGCCGGACGACTCGACAGCCTTCGATTCTCCTTTCGCCAGCGCCCGCGACAAGGGCCGGGTCATGAGCACCTTTCACGAGTTTCCCGGCCAGGCTGGGCCCGAGCGGGTGACGCTGAAATTGACGGTATCGCCCATCCGCAAGGACATCCGGAACATGCACGACCGCTGGGACCGCGCCGGTTGGGTGCGGTTGATCAAGCCGGGCATGGCGCCGGTCGAACTGTGCCGCTTCATGACGGCGTACGGGGGCCAGATCACCCACGAGGTGGACATCACCCGGGCCGCACCGTTGCTGACGGGGCATTGCGAATTCGAGGTCTTCATCGACACCTGGGTGTCGCCGGCCTGGACGGTGGATGTGGATCTGGTGTTCACGCCTGACGACACCGGTGTGGTCAATCCCCCGCGCTGGTCGCTGGGCGCTTTGTTTCCCGACGGCGGCTTGACGGCCGAGCAACCCGAAGTCACCCGCACCATCGTGGTGCCCGAGCGCACGCGGTGGGTCGAAATGGCCGCCATCACCACTGGTCATTGCACCGACGGCACCGACGCCGACGAGTTCATCACCAAGGACAATGTGATTCTGGTGGATGGGCACGAGGTCTACCGGTGGCGCCCCTGGCGTGACGACTGCGGGGATTTTCGTGCCGTCAATCCGTATTGCGCCAAGTGGGCCGATGGGTCGTGGAGCAGTGATTATTCCCGCAGTGGTTGGTGTCCCGGCGATGTGGCCACGCCGGAGTTCATCGACTTGAGCGCTGCCCTGACGCCCGGTGAGCACACAGTGACCTGGCTGGTGGAAGACATCCGGCCCCGGGATGACAATGGGCAGCATGGTTATTGGCGGGTCTCGGCGGCGGTGAGCGGCTGGTAGATCAAGCGATTCGATGGCGCTTGGCGGTGGCGATCATCACCGCCGCCAGCACGGCGCCCATTACCCCAATAGGCCAGAAAGCGCCGGGACTGCCCGAGGCTGCGGCCTGATCGACGAGCCAACCCAGCAGCGGGGCCAAGACCATGGCAGCCAAGCCCTTGGCCTGGCTTTCGACCGATAGAATGGTGGCGCCCTGGTGCTCGTCGGCGTGGTTGTCGAAGCGACTGATGTGCATGGGCCGGAACAGGTTCTGCAGCAGGTTCAAGAGTATGAAGAGCCCGATGGCGGGGCCGGTCCAGCCCAGATACAACAGCGGAACCAAGACGACATAGACCACCAGGGTGGCCCACCACACCACGCCCACGCCGCGATCTTCGCCGCCCCACTTCTGGGCCACGCGGTGGCTTTGGCGACTGGCCCAGGCCGACAAGATGTAAAGTGTCAGATAGACCACACCAATCAGCACCGGGCCACGGTGTTTTTCATCCAGCATCAACAGCAAAGGCGCCGCGAGTGCCGCGTGGCGAACCAATGGTTGCAGGTAGTCCTTGGCCACCTTGAAAGTGCCCTCGAAAGTCATCGACTCGGCAATGAGACGACGCAGGTGTGCGGTGCGGGCCATCCGGCCGAAGGCTTCGCGCAGGTGGCGGTAGACTTCGGCCAACGAGACGTCGTTTTTGGCCTCGCCGTCGAGCCAGGCCGGGTAGCCCAGGAAGTTGATGATGCCCAGGGCGTAGGGCACCATGGACATCAGGAAAACCCAGCGGTACTCGCCCACGCCGACCATCAGGCCGGTGGCGATGATGATGCTCAGAGCCGAGCCCAGCTTGGACCACGAGCGGGTGAAACCGTAGACGCGGGTTTTTTCGTCGAGGCGGTTTTCGGCGCGCAGCCAGGTGAAGATCATGGCCTTGTGGGTGCCGGTGCGGAAGGCGTCGCCGAGGGCGTAGAGAAACATGGCGGCGGCAAATACGGCAAAAGTCTGGCCCACGGCAAACACCAGGAACGAAACGACATACGAAGCGAAGGACCCGATCATGGCGCGGCGGCGACCATACAGATCGGCCAGGGCGCCGGACGGAATTTCCAACAGGTTGGCGCTCAATTCACGCACCGCCACCAGCAGGCCGATTTGGGTAAAACTCAAGCCCTGGTCCAGGAAAAACAACACAAGGAACGGCTCGAAGTACCGTTGGTTCTTCAGGAAGCCGTAGAGGGAAAATCGGAAAAGCACTTCAGAACCTTACTGGGATCGGTGGCATCGCCGCACAGCCTCACCACACCATCGGTGTGTAGCCGTCCTTGATCAGATTGGAAATCATTTCACCGACGTATGAAACCTCCAGGCCCAATTCCTTCAGGCCGGCATCAGAGCCCTCGCGGTCCGCCAAAAACTTGCAGGCGACGGCCGTTTTTTCGTGGCGGTGGTATTCGCGCAGCAGTTCCTGCATATCTTCGTCGGCCAGAAGCAAGTCTTCCGCCGGACCAAAGAAAATGAGTTTCACGTCATCCAGCCACTCGTACTTGGTGGCGTTCACGGCGTACATCAGGCCGGCTTCGGCCTTGGCCAGTTCGGCGGTGCCGATGATCACGACAACCTTGTGGCTCATGATCGGCCCACCGCTTCGGCCGGAGTCAGAAAATCAACGCCATACAGATCCCGCAGCACCTTCAAATGGTGCAATTCGTGGGCGGCCATCAGCCAGGGCGCCGCATTGACGGTCATGCTCGCGCCGTTGGCTTCGCCACGCCGGGCAATGGCCGCACTGTCGAAACTGCGAAACAGGTACAGGTGATTGGTGCGCGTCACGTGGTGCTCTTTCCACAATTCCATGCGCGAGCGGTCCCCGGCGTTGCTGTGGGCCGCCCATACGTTTTCGTCCATGCCGGGCTGGGAATTGGGCTCGTTGCGGGCGATCCACAGGGCCCGGAAAGCGAACAGGCGTTCGGTGTCAATGATATGTCCAACAACCTCTTTGGCCGACCACTTGCCCTCGGCATAGCGGTGGTCAGCCTGCTCGTCGCTGATGCGTTTGAGGCCGGCGAGCACCTGCAGCCCCTGGGCCCGCAGTATAGTGACAATATCCCGCTCATCTTCGGCCAGATGGGCCATGTAAGTGGCGTAGAACTCCGGATATTCGTCGGCGGCGGGCTTGGTGAGGCGAATCATTGGCATTTTGGCCTTCCAGGGGGTAGTTTGGGGGCTCGTTTGGAGCATCACTCAATGAAGGATATACCATGATTGAAGCAGGCAAGACCGTCAAGGTCCACTACAAGGGTACCCTGTCTGACGGTGCCGTGTTTGACAGTTCCGAAGGCCGTGATCCCATCGAGTTCGATATCGGCAGTGGCCAGGTCATTCCCGGCTTCGACGCCGCAGTGGCCGCCCTGGATGTCGGACAGACCGAAACGATCAACATCCCCTGCGCCGAAGCCTATGGCGAGTTGCGCGACGAGATGGTCG
>DAOVTU010000210.1 GCA_030632925.1 Candidatus Krumholzibacteriia bacterium
CTGGCCCCTCATCCCGGCGCTGGGATTGCCTTCTGGAAACCGCTGACGGCCCTTGCGGTCCTGGGCGGCCTGACAGCCCTTTTCGCCACTCGTTTCCGCGCCCAAAAATATCTGCTGACGGGCTGGTTCTGGTACGCCGGCATGCTGGTGCCCGTGGCCGGCTTCGTCGCCGTGGGCTATCACGGGTTGGCCGACCGCTTCACCTATTTGCCATCCATCGGTATCGGGATCGTTTTGGTTTTTGGCCTGGCCGACCTGGTGAAAGGGCGCCGCAATTTGGCCCTGGCAGCCGGAGCCGTCGCCCTTGCGGCGGTGCTCTGCTTGACCATCATGACCCGAATCCAGGTCCAGCACTGGCGGGACATCACGACACTCTACACCCACACCCTGGAGCATTCCGCCCGCAACCCGGTCATCCATTTCAACCTGGGCAGCGCCTACCGGGACCAGGGCAATTCCGCCAAGGCCGCCGAACAGTTCGAACAGATTGTCGCCGGCGATCCTGTCTACGTCATCGCCCTGATCGAGTTGGGCAATCTGCGCCTGAACGAAGGTCAGTACGCGCCGGCTGTCGATTACTGGCGCCGTGCCCTGGCCCTGGAGCCGGACAACTACATGGCCCGGATGAACCTCGGCTGGGGTCTGGCGGCCATGGGACAATTGGACCAGGCGATCGACGAGTACCTGAAGCTGGTTGCTTCACATCCGAGCGATCCTAATCTGCTGACAAAACTCGCGGTGTTTCTGCTGGAGGATACCGGCCGCAGAGATACGGCGGCGGCCCGGCGTTACGCCGAAGAGGCCTGCCGACAAACCCAATATGCTGATCCCGGCATCCTGTTTGCCTTGGCGCAGACTTTGGCGGCTGAGAACGATCGGGCGCGGGCGCTGGAGGTGGCGCGCAGGGCGGGGGAGTTGGCTGCGGGGGCTGGCGACCAGAATTTGAGCCGGGCCATCGGGGACTGGGTGGCTCGGGTGGGGCGCTGAGCGGAGGCCGAATGTGTGACTTCGTTTGAATGGCAGAAGGCGGACATGATATACTCGCAGACCCACAGCTGATGGTAGCCGGGGGATGGCAAAGGGGAGATCCACATGAAATTGCGATTGGTTTTTTTTCTGATTTTGGTCTGGTCGATGCCGGCGGTGGCTGAAGACTATCTGCCGCTGCAAACGGGAAACTTTTGGTCCTATGTGACATCAGGTGGCGATCAGGAAATGCGAGTGGTGACGGGCCAGGTGCCGTTCTTTCAGGGAATGCCCTATGCGATCGAGCATACGATAAGTGTGAGCGATCAGGGCCTGGTGAACTACTGGACGCTGGACCCCGACGGAGATGTTCTGCTCTGGGGCTTTTTTCGAGACGGATGGGGGTACGTCTATGAGCCTCCGATCGTCATGGTTGACGCGCCGCTGGCCGTTGGTAAGAGCTGGTCCACTAACGTGGATATCATCTCGTTGCCTGACACATCCTATGTCACGACGGCCGATCTCCAGTACTTTGCTGCTGAAGCTCAGGATGTCATCGTGCCGGCCGGAATCTTCGCTTCCTTTGGCATCGGTTCGCCGGATCCAGGCGCCAAATCCCTGCTCGGTGGCCGGTACACTCTCTGGGGCACGTTGGTGACGGACAAGGCGAACGAAGAACTCACCTGGTATTCTGCCGGAGTGGGAGTCGTCCAGGAGAGAATAAGCAGCCTGCTGATGCTTGAGACCTACACCGACCGGCCCGTTTCGGTGGAGATGACCACTTGGGGCGGGGTCAAGGCGTTGTACCGGGGAAACGACTAGAGGCCCGCGACCTGATGGGAATAAAAAGAAGGCCCGGACAACAGTCCGAGCCTTCTTAATGATTCCAGCGCAATCCCTACGGCCAGTAAAGCAACCGTCCGCAACTCTCACATTTCTGCACCTTGTTCTCGTTCGTCTTGCTGACAAAAGAACTGGGAATGTTCGCAAAACATCCCGTGCACAGATTGCTCACCACCGGCACCACCGCATGACCGAATTTTCCGGTCAAACGTTTGTACCAGCTGAGATGACCGGGCTCAATTTTCGTCGCGAGATCATCGCGCGATTTCTTCAACTCATCCAGACCACCGTGCTTGAAGCCCAAGCCTTCCAGTTCGGTGCCCTGGTTGGCGGTCTCGTTGATCATTTCATCCAGGTCCTGCAGGGCGACTAACAATTGCAATTGGGGATGCATGGCTAGTTCTCCTTCATGGCGTTGCAGAAGCCCTCGTAGTCTTCGGCAGCCATCAGGCTGTCGCGCAGATCGCCGTCCTGGACACGGTCGATCAAGGCCGCAAGGGACTTGATGTACTGGTGACCACTGTCCTGGGGCGGTGCAATCAGCATGAAGAAAAGGTGCGTCTTGTTTCCGTCTTCGGAATCGAAGTCCACACCTTCAGTGCTGCGCGCGATCATGATCGTCAGGCGTTGCACGGCCAGCGTGCGGCCGTGGGGAAAGGCGATGCCGGGGCCAACGGCGGTGCTGCCCAGAGCCTCGCGGCTGGTCAACATCTGCATGATGGCATCGGGCCTGGAAATCTGGGTGCCGGAAATCAGGCCCTCGACCATTTCGGCCAGAGCGCCCTGCTTGTCAGTGGCAGTCAGATTGGGGAGAAAATGCTCGGATGAGGTGTGTTTGAGAACCTCGGCAATGTCCATGAGTGCCGGACCACCTTGAGAAAGCGGGGAAAATATGTCACACTTGCGTCTGATGAAAAGCTAACCCATGGACATGGGATAAACAAGACGCAAATCCGATCAAAATCACGCGATTCTCGCCGTGCGAGGGCACAAATGGAATCCGGGGAGGTGCGCCATCGGCGCGCAGGACGAAAAATCAACATCCGGCGACCGCGAAGGCATCGTCATCCGCTCCACCGGGGGCCAGTGCCTGGTGCAGGTGGCCGATACGACCTGGCGCTGCAAGGTGCGCGGAAGGCTCAAGAAGGGGCCCCGCGAGTCCCAGACGGTGGCCGTGGTGGGCGATCGGGTGCTGTTTATGGTGATCGACGAGGCCAGCGAGCCGCCCAGTGGGGTCATTGAAGAGGTTTTGCCCCGCGACAACAAAATCAGCCGCCTGGCGGCCCGGCGCAGTGGCGGGCAGGTCGAACAGGTCCTGATGGCCAATCTGGACCAGGTCATCGCTGTGCAGTCGTTGCGCGAACCGGCCCCCCAAAAGAGCTTCGTGGACCGCCTCATGGTCGCGGCCGAACGCTTCGGCGTGCGCGGAACCCTGGTGCTCAACAAGATGGATCTGGTGCCGGCAGGGCCCGAGATGGAAGCCGAGCAGAAGGTTTGGAATTATTTTCAGGACCTGGGCTACACCGTCATCTGGGCCTCGGCGGAGACCGGCGCCGGGTGTGATGCCTTCCACGACATCCTGACCGATCGCATTTCCTTGCTGATCGGCGCCTCGGGTGTAGGCAAAAGCACCCTGTTGAATGTCATCCAGCCGGGCCTGGGTTTGCGGGTCAATGAAGTCACGGAAAAAACGGGCCTCGGCAAGCACACCACCACCCGCACCGAACTGTTTCCCCTGCGGGACGGCGGCTTCATCGCCGACAGCCCGGGCATCCGCGGTTTTGATCCCTGGGATATGGAACCGCTGGCGGTGCGCGACTATTTTCCGGACTTCCAGGAACCCGGGCAAAGCTGCCACTACCGCACCTGCATGCACCGCGACGAGCCCCGCTGCGGGGTCAAGGATGCTGTGAACAGGGGGCTCATTCCGATCCGGCGTCACAACGCTTATCTGGCTCTGTTGGGAGATCTGGAGGAGCGCAAGGCTCAGGTGGGGTACCGCTCGGGTGGGTAATTATGACCGATTGCCGGCCAACATTGCGTAGAATTTGACAGCTTCTTCGCCTTCATGCAGCAGCTTGTCCACGGGGAAAACACCGGTGGGTGGGTTCCAACGGGTGGTGCGTTCGGCACGGTCGGTGGCCCACCAGCCAGGTAGCCGGGTGCCCAGAATACTGGGAGATTTGGCGGTCATTTCATATATTCCGAGGGCCAGGCAGCTCACGTAGAGCAGCGCGATCCCCGTTGTGGTCAACCGATTCATGGGTATCCTTCCCGGAAATCCCAGGGTTCGTCTGGTTTCAAAACCTGAACCGACAACGCAAAGTGTGTGCCAACTGAGGGCCGCGCTCATATCCAGATCACTTTCAGGAGACCAGGACCGGATGTCCCACGATTCCCGCCACAGTTTCAAACACCAGGTGTCGGCCTGGCTGGCCCGTCTGGCCCGCCGCCCGCGCCTGACGCCCGAGCAACTGCTGGCCCTCAGGCCCCAGCGCATTCTCATCGTGCGCCAACACAACCAGATGGGCGACATGGTGTGCGCCACGCCTGCCCTGCGCGCCATCAGCGAGACCTGGCCCGAGGCCGAAATCGCCCTGATCACCGCCCCGGTCAACCAGGGTGTCGTTCAGCACAATCCCCATCTGGACCGCGTGATCACCTTTGATCGGCGCGTTTGGCGCGAACCTTTACGCCTGACTCGGTTCCTGGGTGATATCCGCGGTTTCCGGCCCGAATTGGCCTTTGTCCTGAGCAGCATCTCGTTTTCGGTGACCAGTGCCTGGATCGCCGCCGCCAGTGGGGCCCGGCACATCGTCGGTTCCGACAGTGTTCCTTTCGGCTGGGATGTCAGCCGTCACTTCTTCAGTCTGGAAATGCCCTCGGTCCCGGTCATGGACTGCGCCGCGGTGGCCCACAACCTGGCTCCGTTGCAGGCGGTCGGCATCACTACTGAGAACGTCTTTCCGGTCATGGTCCCGGCGCCGGTTGAAGTGGAGCGGGCCCGCGAAATCATGAGCGATCTGAGTCTCGCACCGGGCTTCTGGGCACTGCATCCGGGGGCCGGCAAACGCCAGAATATTTGGCCTGCGGAGGGTTTTGCCGAGGTGGCGCGCCGGGCCCGGGCTGCTGGCCATCAGGTCCTGATCCTGCACGGCCCCGCCGATGCGGAACCTCTGGCCGAGTTGGTGCGTATCCTCGGCCCGGATATGGGGCCCGACCTGTGCGTGGCCCCGGCTTGCCCCGTGGGCGTGGGGGCGGCGCTGTTGCAACAGGCCGACCGATTTGTATGCAACGACACCGGCGTGATGCACATGGCGGGTGCCTTGCGCGTGCCCACCGTGGCATTGTTTGGACCCACTGAACCGGCTCTGTGGAAACCGCCGGCACCGGAAGTGGTGGTGGTCAAGAGCTCCCATCGCAGCGATGTGGAGATCCAAAGCGGCTTTGGCGGCGACGAATTTGGCTGGATGGAAAACATCATTCCCGATGAAGTGTGGACCGCGTGGTCCGGGCTGTCGGGACGTAAAACTGAATCAGAAAAGAGCTGACGGTGGGAATAGAGTACATAGTTATTATTGTGTTGGTGCTGGTCTTTTCCGTGATCGTGCACGAGAACGCCCACGGCTGGGTGGCGTATCGCCTGGGTGATCCCACGGCCCACGAGATGGGCCGGATCACCATGAATCCCATTCCCCACATTGACCCCATCGGCAGCATTGTGGTGCCGATTGTCCTGTCGTTCGTGGGGAGCGTGCCTTTCGGCTGGGCCAAGCCGGTGCCGGTGCATGTGGGGCGCCTGAACAATCCGGACAACGACTACCCCAAGGTGGCTGCGGCGGGACCGATCAGTAACCTCATCCTGGCGGTGTTTTTTGCTATTGGGCTGGGCGTGGCTATGGGTTTGAGTGGCCACGGTCCTGGCCAGGAGGTCGGGCCGGCGAGCACATTCATATTCGATCTGTGTTATGTAGGTGTGAAGCTGAATGTGGCGCTGGCGATGTTCAATCTGCTTCCATTGCCCCCTCTGGATGGGAGCTGGATCATGTCGCGGCTTCTGCCGCCAGCGGCTCGCGCCCAATACGAGAATTTGCGGCGTTACGGCATGTTGATCGTTTTTGGCTTCATCATGCTGATGCACAACACACCGTTGGGGGGCGTGGTGGATGCCGGCTTGAACGCCGTGCTCTCACCCTATTTCAGTCTGGCCCAGAATGTCTCCGATGCTCTGAGATAGCCGCCCTGAAC
>DAOVTU010000242.1 GCA_030632925.1 Candidatus Krumholzibacteriia bacterium
GTAAAAGTAGGAACGCACCCGACGCAGGCCACCGGCCAGCTTGCCGCCCAGCTTCAGGTAGTCCCGCAGCATATTCAAATGCTTGGCGCCGTAGTGGCTGTTTTCGCCATCGATAAAAATGGCAACACGATCGATACCGTTATGCGTATACATCAGTATTCACCTCAAGATAATTGAAACACAAGGACCGGTAAGCCGGTCAGCTGGGCGAGTGGCAGAAGTGAAGGGCCGTCATGAAACCCTTACTCCCCGTTTGAGGAATATAATTTCGATGACACTGATCCGCAATCTCGAAATGGACCAATTTGTCTAAAATCAGTTCACAAACCCCGGTTTCGAGCTTTCAGTATCAATTTTGCCCGACCGCCGCCAGGTGCTCAAACCCCGCCCCAGATTTTCGGCCCACACCGTCGCCAACCGGTAATAAGTCGGCATCACCAAAAGGGTTAGCAACGTGCTGGAGGCCAGTCCCCCACTGATGGCCCGCGCCATCGGGTAATATTCGGCCCCGCCCACGTGGGCCCCATGGAATACCGACAGGGGCAACAGGCCCAGGATGGTCGTGCCGGCCGTCATCAGAATCGGACGCAAACGGTCGCCCCCACCCTCGAGAATGGCCTCGTCCAAAGTCCGGCCCGCCTTGCGCCGACTATTGATATGGTCCACCAGGACGATCCCGTTGTTGACCACAATGCCGATCAAAATCACCATGCCGATCATGGCCATCATGTTGAACGGCGTTCCGGTAGCCATCATCAGCCAGAAAACACCCAACGAGGCAAAGGGCACCGTTCCCATGACCACCATGGGGTACAGCAGCGACTCGAACAGGCTGGCCATGACAAAGAATACGCAAGCCAGGGCCAACAGCATATTGGTGGCCATTTCGTTCTGTTGTGCCTGGGCCCTCACGATTTCATTGCCGTAGTTCCAGCCATAGCCGAAGGGCAGGTCCAGGCCATCCATGAGCGGCCGGATCTGTTTCAGCGCATCGTCCAGCTTTTCACCTTCCCAGGTCCCGCTGATGGTCACGCCGGTGCGCTGGTCCCGCCTGAAAATGCGCTCGGGACTCTTGCCAAATTCAAAGTCGGCAATCTGGTTCAACTGCACGGCTTTTCCGTCAACCGACCCTACGGTCAACAGGGCCAGATTTTCAATGGACTCGCGATCTTCCGGCCACAACGAAACCACCAGATCGATCTCTTTCTCGCCGGTTTGCAAACGCGGCAACATGACACCGCGGTACGTCAAACTCATGACCTGCGAAACAGTCGCCGGCGAAATGCCAAAACGTCCGGCCTGGTCAGGGTCCACCTGCACCCGGATTTCGGCCTTGCCGTTGTCGTTGTCGCTGCGCAAATCGCCAACACCGTCGATCAGAGCCAGGCGCCGTTTGGCTTCGTCGGCAAACTCCGTCAAAAATTCTGTTTCTTCGCCAGAGATGGTCACCGAGAACATCGTGGCCCCCGAGTCTTCGCCTTCGTCGCCACCGAAACGGTACTTCAGGCCCGCCTGCACCGGCAGATTTTCGCGCAAATCTTCGCGCACTTCGTGAAAGAATTCATCGCTCACCACACCGTCTTCAAAAAACAGCGTGACGCCACCGCCATCAGCCACATAGAAGGAATATATATCCCGCAGATTCAGCTCTTCACGCCGCCCTTCGAGATACTTGGTTGTCACGTCCACCATCTCTTCGGACGTGTATTTGTCGACGGGCCCGGTGTAGTCGAACCCAACCCGCAGGCTCTCGCGCCGCATGCCTTCGTCACCTTCGGAATCCGGTTTGAAATTCGTGATCTTCATGGCGCCCACGGTCGCGACCAGAACCAGTGGCACGATGACCAACGCCGTCACCACCGGATGTTTGATGGCCGTCCAGTTCAATACGCGCAGGTAAACGCGCTTGAGGGCCAGCAACCAGCGGGCATCTTTCGCTTCGCCGGCACCCTTGGTCATCTTGATGGACAAGGCGGGTATCACCGTCAAACTGACCAGCAAAGAGAAAATCAGGGTCACGCTGATGGTCACGCCCACTTCACCCAGCCACACAGCCAATTCATCGGTCTTGCTGAGAACCACGGGCGCAAAAACGATCACCGTGGTCAGGGTCGAAGCCACGATGGCCCGGCCCACTTCCTTGGTACCGCGCACCGCAGCCGCTACAGGACTGCTGCCCGCGTGCTGGCGGCGGTGAATGGATTCGAGCACCACAACCGCGTTGTCCACCAGCATCCCCACACCAAGCATCAGCCCCATCATGGTCAGGACGTTCAGGGAGCGTCCCGTCAGGAAAAGGAAAATGCAGGTGCCTAAGATCGACAGCGGGATCGCAATCGACACCACCAGAGTCATGCTCAACCGCCGCAAAAACAGATACAGGATGGCGATGGCCAGCACTGACCCGAACAACCCGCCCTGTAGCAGGCTGCGCAGCGAATCAGTGATCTGGTCGGCCTGGTTGAAGAATGAAAAGCTGTTGATGCCCTGCAGCGAAGGGTCGTTGTTGATGCGTTCGAGCTCTGCTTCGACCGCCCGGCAAACTTCGACCGTATTGTAGCCCGAGGCCTTTTGGATCCAGAAGGCGATGGCCGGTTCCTCGTTCAGGACCCGCCCATAGGCCAGGGCCGGTGCCCCATAGACGACCTCAGCCACATCGCCGAGGCGCAGGCCACGTTCGTCGATGGGCAGCTCGCGCAGGTCCTCCACGCCGTGCAATCCCGACACGGTGCGCACATCGTACCGCAGCCCGCGATCAGTGACGCGCCCAACGGTGAGTTCCACATTGGCCGCTTCCAATTCGGCAAATAGCCGGTTCACGTCAACGTTGTGTTCCATGATCTTATTGAATCGCAGGTAGACCGACGCCTGGGTCGGCAATACGCCATCAATATTGACCCGCCCCACGCCAGGAATCCGTTGCAACGGAGCGATGATCTTCTGATCGATCAGGTCGTAGTTCTGGGAGATGTCCCGCCCCTTGGCCGAGATGCGCCCCTCAATGATCGGGATGTCGTTGGTATTGAAGGTGAGCAGATATATCTGCTGGATATCCGCTGGCAAATCCCCGCGGATCTGGTCGATTTTTTCTTTCACTTCCATGCGCAACAGGTTCACGTCGCGACCCCACTCGAAGGTCACGCCCACTTGCACTTCGTTGCCGTCGGCATAGCTGAAGGTTTCTTTCACTCCACCGAGGGTCGCAAGCACCTCTTCGATGGGCCGCACGATCTCGCGCTCGTTCTCGGCTGGAATGCCGCCCTGATACGGGATGTACACCGCAATGAACGGAAACTCCATCCGGGGCAGGAAATCCAGGGGCACCTTCATCATCGATACGCCGCCGAGCAGCACGATGGTGGCCAGGATCATCGCCAGGGTCACTGGCCGGCGCAGGGAAAGAAATGTCAACCACATGCTAGGCTTCCTTTCCAGCGGTCTGCAGGACGGCCTGGCTCGGCAACTGGCGGCCAGCGCCGGACAATTCGGCCTCGGCAGTGCGCAGGCGTTCGCCGCCGGTCAGCAAGGTGTAAATCACTGGGACAACCACCAGGGTCAGCAACGTGGCCAGCAGCAATCCGCTGATCACCGTCACGGCCAGCGGCGCCCGCAACTCCGCACCTTCGCCCAGCCCAAGGGCCATGGGCAGCAACCCAAGCACCGTCGTGGCGGTGGTCATCAGAATGGGCCGCAGCCGTTCGACGCCGGCCTGCACCACAGCCGCCGCCAGATGCAATTTCTGCTGCCGCAGCTGGTTGATCCGATCCACCAGCACGATGCCGTTGTTGACCACGATACCAGCCAGCATGATGGCCCCGATAATGGCGATCACGCTGAGGCTCATGCCCCGCAGGTACAAGCCATAAACGGCCCCGCTCATGGCCAGCGGCACGGTGAACATGATGATCAGGGGATAGACAAAGCTTTCGAACTGCGCCGCCATCACCAGGTAGACCAGGAAGACCGCCAGCAGGATGGCCATGCGCAGGGAACGGAACGAGCTGTCCATTTCTTCGTTCTGCCCGCCCATTTCCACGCTCACGCCGGCAGGCAGGGTCAAGCCCTGCAACTGGATGCGGATATCCTCGGTCACCGAGCCCAGATCACGGCCGGACAAATTGGCCGAAACAATGGCCACGCGTTTGCTGCCCAGTCGATGAATTTCTGAAGGTCCAGTGACCACTTCCATCTCGGCCAGGGTGCCCAGGGTGATGGGCACGCCGTTGACCTCGGTGACGATCAGGTCCTGCACCGCCGTCAAGGTATTGCGTTGTTCGTCGCTGTTGAGCACGCGGATGTCCACGTGGCGCTCACGGTCACGGAAGCGACTGGCCACGGTACCGCGCACCTTGCCGCGCACCGTCTCACTGACGGTCCCCAGACTCAGCCCGTAGCGGTTCAGTTTGTCACGGTCAAACGTCACCTGGACTTCGGGCGAGCCTGGAACCATGCCCAGGCGAAGGTCACGCAGGCCAGGCACGGCCTGCAATCGTTCCAGAACCTGGTCAGCCGTGGTCTGCAAATCCGTCAGACTGTAACCGTAGACATTCACTTCGACCGGGGCGCCAAAGGCCAACAGCGATTGCCGTCTCACCTTCATGCGCAGGTCGGGATAATTTTTCAGGACACCGCGGATATCCTCCAGCACGGCAGCCTCGGCCACGGCGGTCGACTCGGTCAGTTTGACCTGCACCTCGGCCCGGTTTTCCTTGCGGCGTTGAGCGGCCGTATTGGCTTCGCGGGAAATGCCCACGCCCCCAACCACCAGGTCGATGCCGGACAATCCGGCCAGATCCTTTTCCACATCACCGATCACGGATTCGGTACGGCCCAGCGGGGTGCCTTCCGGCAATTCGAAGGCCAGCGTGAACTCGCCGCGCGACAGGGGCGGCACCAGTTCCGAACCAAGACGGGGCCACAACAGCACCGCGCCACCGGCAATAATCAGGGCCATGAAGAGCACGGCCACGCGGTTGCGCAACGCCAGGGTCAACACCTTGGCATAGCTGCGGTGCAGAACCGGGAAAGTTTTCTCGAAAAGCCAGGTGCCCGGCCACAACAGCCAAGTCACCAGCAACTTCAACACCACAGTGATCAGTTTCAGCAACCGAATGAAAGCCAGCACGATGCCGAGGACCAAAAACAGGCCCACACCCTGCAAATACCGCACAAGGCGCCTTTTCGAAGTGGCGAAGCGATACCAAGACTGGAACCAACTGAGCGGCCCTTCGCTTTTTCCGCCCGTATTGCGACTGCCGAAAGCCGCTGCCATCGGCGTGAAAGTCAAGGCCACCACCAGCGACACAGCCAGCGAGAACGTGACCGTCAAAGCCTGGTCCCGGAAAATTTGTCCAGCCACGCCGACGACCACAAAAACGATCGGGACAAACACGGCCAAGGTGGTCAGCGTCGAAGCGGTCACCGCACCGGCCACTTCACCGGCTCCACGGGAGACAGCCTCGCCGACATCCGCCCCATCGGCCGCCTCTTCACGGCGCCGATGAATGGATTCGAGCACCACAATCGAGTTGTCCA
>DAOVTU010000156.1 GCA_030632925.1 Candidatus Krumholzibacteriia bacterium
ATATCACTGACGAGAATGACTTCGTTGTCCCGGCACCACTGCACCGCTTCTTCGTAGAAGGCCAGATCACACACGCCACCGGTCGGGTTGTTGGGATAGTTCAGCAGCAACATCCGCGACTTGGCCGCCAGTTCGGCGGGAATGTCGGCAAAAATCGGCCGGAACCCGTTTTCTTCCAGCAGGGGAATCTCCGCAATTTCCGCTTCGCACAACCGCGCGGCGCCAAAGTAGGCCGGATAGCACGGCGTGGGAATCAGGATCGTATCACCGGCGTTGAGGTAGGCCCGCATCAGGTTGGCGATGCCTTCCTTGGAGCCGATCAGGGGCAGGGTCTGGGTATCGGCATCCAGGCGCACGGCAAAGCGCCGATCGTACCAGGTGCTGATGGCCTCGCGCAGGCGGGGCAGGCCGCGGAAGGTCGAATAGCCGTGGCAATTCCAGGCGGTGTCATCTATGGCCTTGTTCAAGGCTGTGACCACATTCAGGGGCGCGCGGGTATCGGGGTTGCCCACGCCCAGGTCGATGACTTCGCGTCCGGCCTGCAGGGCCTTCTCTTTCATCTGAAATACAGTCGCGAAAACATAGGGGGGCAGATTGGCCACCCGGTCGGCCACCGGGACAATGAATTTCGACGCGCTCATGGTCGGACTCGCTTTGCCTGGAATGATAAGGGGGAGCCAGACAATGGAGGTCCGGCAGATCTGACAATTCTATAGCCTCAGGGCCCGAACCGATACAAAAAACGCCGCCTGTTTTCAGGCGACGTTTTGATCATCAGGCGGAACCGGATTTTACGAGCCAAAGGTGAAGCTGTCGCGCTTCTCGGCCTTCACGTACTGCCAGCCCAGATTCTCGGTGGTTGTCTTGACCGAAGGCGCCAACTGCCCCGAACGCACCAGGTCGTTCAGGTCGTCAGGCCATTCGCCCTTCTGGTAACGAAAAAGCCGCGCGGCGGTGATCACCTCGGCCCGCAGCTGGGCCTCTCGCAGCGATTGTCCAGGATGGGGCCCGGCGTCGGGTGAGGCCGTCCAGCGGAACCAGCCCAGGGCGCCGATCATCACCAGGGCCACCACGGTTAGGGGCAACGAGCGCAGGCCCGAACTGAGATTCAGCTTCAGTCCGCCCCCTTCGGATTCCGACTCGTGGTCGTCGCCGCCGGGGTTGTGCTTGGCCAGGATGCTATCTTCGACCCAGTTTTTAAGCAGATCACGGGCCACGAAGCTTTCGGTGCGTCCCTGCCGGATGATCCTGCCGAGGGGCAGTCCGGCCAGGGCCAATTCCATGATGCGGCGTCCGGTTTCGCTCAGCTGGTCGGCCGGCAGCACCTTATTGCCCTGGCTGAAGGTGATCGCCTGGGAGGGCAGGAAATCCTTGAGCATGTCCTCTTCATCGAGGCGGCGGGCCGATTCCATCAACAGGCCCTGCACGTCCAGGCTGTAGCGCCACTTGACACCCGGAGGCGTGTCCTTGGTGGGGCTGAAGTGGTAACGACCGCGGGTCATTTTCATGCCGGCGTAGGTCATTTCCTGGGCCAGGCTCTTGAGGGCCTTGTCCAGTTCCGCTTCACTCAGCAGGGACTCGGAAACCAGAATTTCCGTCAGGTCCAGCGAGCTGTTTTTTGCGATGAATTCGATGTGCTTCCACTGCTTTTCGGAAAAGAATCCGTAGGCTCGCAGAAAGCTCTCCAAGGGGTCCCGTGACCGACTGCGTCGGTCGCGCGTGCTGATCAGCACACCCTTGTCGAAGATGAACACCATGTTGCGCTTGGTCTCGAGGTTCAGGAACCCGGACTTCTGCTGACTGGACAGGAGTTGAAGTATCTCCGCCAGATTAAAATCACTCAGTTGGCCTTCCAGAGCCATAGTGAATCTCCCTTATCTCGCGCCAGCGGCGACGGGGTCTGTCTCCCGCGCACTGGTAGTTGGGGCCAAAGAGTAGCGGTCGGTGATGCCGCGCCGCAATCCGGGGCCGTCCAGAAGTGCAATTATCCAGGCAACGACCAACAGGGCGCCGCCGATCAGGACAGTCAGTCCGCTCCAGCCCGGCCACAGATTGGCGGGCATGGGGTACCACACGGTGTGGATGCTTTCCTGAGCCAATTGAAGGCCCGGGGTAGCCATTTCGCTGCCGGGGTCAAAGGCCCAGGCACCAAAAATCAGGAACAGGCCGGCCGCGACCATGGAAAGTCGTAGCCATCCGGCCCAGAAGTGGCCGGTGGCCAGATGACCCGCACCGGGCATGAACCTGCCCAGCCGGATGATCCGCACGCCATGTTTCATGCCTTCGGCGCGGCTCCTGTTTTTCAACAGGGTGGCCAGCACCATTTCGCTCTTGCTGCGTTCGGCGGTTTCGCCGCAGCCGGCGCACAACCAGGCGCCGTCGGTGACCTTGCAGCAGCTTCCACACAGGGGCGTGCCGCAGTTTTCGCATTCGCGCGGATCGTTCTGGCGGCTCCACCACATGACCAGCAACAGGGCCAGCATGAACGGAGCGCCCACCAGGATATACAGGGGCAACGGCGGCGTGCCCAGCAGCCAGCGCCACGAACTGATGGTCACCAGCGGGGGATAGGCCCCGGCTTCGTAGTTGCAGGCAGCAGCCATTTCGTCAGCCGTCAGCATGGGATACACCACGGCCGAGTAGCCACCGCGCTGGGTGGGTTTGTTGTCCACGGTAGTGGGGCTGAAGCCCAGGGCACGAGCCTTCTCGAGAGCTTCGCCGGCCTCGGGCACGAACAGTTTTTTGAAGTAGACCTGGGCCTCGTTGTAGGGCACCTCGCCGCGCTCGGGATAGGCCTTGGCGGCCTGGGCGTAGGCGATGGCCGCGTCGTCCATGCGGCCGAGGTAGTAGATGTTGTTGGCCTGTCCGACCATGGCGGCAAAATTCGAAGGATCCTGCTTCAGCACCTTGGTGAACAGCTTGTTGCTGGTGGTGTAGTTGCCGCGCCGTGCTTCCTGGATACCCAGGGCCACGTTCAGGCGGGTGGTGCGTGCGGGGTCGTTCGATTCAGCCAGATTCTTTTTCAACAGGCTGGTCAGCTGTCCGGTCGGCGGCATGGTGGTCGCCTGATGCAGCAGGGTGACTTCACTGTTGGGGTCAATGGTGGGGACGGCCATGCGCAGGGCGGGCCAGCCCGGGAAAACCAGGGCCATGGTCACAAACCAGGTCGTCAGCAGCAGGCCACGCGTGCGGCCGCGGGTCTGAATAATCAGGGGCACCGAAAGCACGGCCAGAAGTCCGAGCCAGCCCGGCTTGAAGGCCAGCACCAGCAGGGGCAACAGCACCGGCAGGATCACCCTGGGGGTGTGCCGGGAATCCTTGAGCAGCATGGCGCCAAAGTCGTGGGCAATGTTGCGCCACAAGCCGAAGTAGAGGGAGACCACCAGCACGGTCCAGAAAACCGCCGTGGCCATCAGCAGGGTCTGGTGCGCGGCGATGACAAAAGGACCACGGCCCACGGGTGAGGCGAGCATGGAACGGAACGAAGCGGGCAGGGCCTTGGCCAGGGTGGCGGTGTCGAAGCGTTCGACCGCCTGGACCGACTGCCACCACTGGTAGCGGGCCTGATCCGGCGAGGCCTGCAGGGCGGCCTTCATGTTGGTATTGATGCCCCCGGCGTTGCCGGCCACAGCGGCCTGGCGGGCCAGATGGTAGCGGTAGTTGCCGGCCAAGGGGTCATCCAGGCGCGGCGGTTGGTCGGGCGCTTCGTTGACGGGCACCGAACTGGCCGTCACTTCGGGCAATAGTTTGCGGCTGCTGTCCAAGCTGGCCCCGGCGTAACGGGGGTCCTGTGGGGCCGATGCTTCGCGCAACGTGTCCAGGGGAGCATCTGCGGCGAGAGTGTCCCGCACACCAACCAGCATGGTGAGAAGCACCAGGGTCAGGCCGATGGTTCGGCTCAGGGTCTTCATGAGACCACCTGTCTGCTGAGAGTTTCTCATTCGAGTATTGAATCTTCCGCCTGAACGTTACATGATCCCCTTCTGGACCGAGCTGGGCGTCGGACCGGGGAATGGCTTTTTCCTGTTATCGCACTCTGAAGCCTCTTGTTTAGTAAAAAGGTTGTGCCTCTGAGATTGTGTTTTCTCTCCCCTTGCTGGCTCGGCCGGTAGAGTGAGTTTTTAGTATCCGTAACTCAATTCGTGCTTCCGGTTCCTTGCCAACGCCCGCGTCTCAATGACCTTGTCGTAATAGTCCGACCACCTTGGCGGCAATTCACAATGTCCTCGAAATATTCGCCCCGCGAATAACTCCTCAATCTCCAATGGCCGCCCTAACAGGCCCAGCTCCATCGCCGGCGTCGGGCTGCTTCGTACTTTTTCACGCCGTCGCTTCATGTAGTTCCGCCACACCAGCAGGATCACCAATCGCTCTGCGCTGGACTGCCGTCGCTTGGACCAGGCAATCGTCTCACGCTTGTGGTTGGCGCTACTGTGCCGAATAAGCAGATCCAGTAAGTTAATTGCCCATAGGGAGTTGTTCTTGTCCCTGTGTTGAGATCCCGGTGTGATCCGGTGGGTGATTTTCGTCTCAAGGGTTCTCATCGACCGTGGATATGCCCGGTGGTCATCGCTAAACACCGTTGCCGTCGCTGCACCATTGAGCACCACCTCCAACAACTCGCGCATGTCCTTTTCGATAGCCTTTGGGTCCGGTCGACCCAGTTTCAGTTCCAGTTTCTGGCGGCGGCGTTTCTGCGCGTCAGTCATCCGGCCCTTGCGGCGCAGTTCACTGTCGGTGAAATACAGGAAGAAGTCGGTTTCCTTGTCGACAGCGACATGGTGGTGGATCGGAAAATACTGGCTGTATTCGAATGTCTCAAATCCATCGACAACGACTTCCGATGTCGGAGTAATATCTTGTATCATATTGTTGTGAAACAACATACAGTGTCGGGCGATGCGTGAAAGATGTCGATCGATTGTCTCTGGGCTGACCTTTAGGTCCCGGGCTATTTGGCGATTGGCCATGCAGCCGACAGTCTTCATAAAGATCGATGCATCGAGGTCGGGGTGTTTTTGCCAGTAGGACGAAGAGAAAGTCTGGGTGCTGAAGCTGCGCTTGCAAGTTTTGCACGTAAACCTCTGGATGCGGGTTGGGCATTGCAGTCGCCTGAAGTAGCCAATTTTTTTGAAGGGCCAGGTTTCTTCAATGTTCTTGTGGTGCAGGCAGTTGGGGTTTGGGCAATGAGGGGGAACCCAGATTTTGGTGGTCTTTTTTGTAGGTTTCATGTCCAATCCACCGCAACAATTGAACCGGACACATTCTCAGAGGCACAACCTACAAAAAATGCGGTTGTCCGTCGGGGCCCGCCGAAGGTGAACTGACACCCGTGCAACTGGACCACACCAGAATTCACCACCTGCGCCGCCTATTGCTGGTTTTGGCCGGCTTTTGCGGCCTTGTGGGCCTGATTATCGAATACGGCACTTATCCCGGCGCGTGGGCCCTGAACACGGCCCGTGGGCTGTCGACCTTGGCGGTCATGCTGTTTTTGACCGAGCAGGTGCTCTCCTGGCGGCATTTGGGCACCTTCCGGCGCTATCTGCGCGAACGGTGGCCCACCTTTGCCCTGTCGGTGCTGCTGGTACTCGAGTCGCTGGCCCTGCTGGCCGGACGCGAAACCACCTGGCTGAATTCCCTCCTGGGGCAGTTTTCCCTGGGGTCGATCACCCGGGCCTATCTCATCATCATCCAGATCTACATCGTTTCGGTCTTTGCCGTCGAGTTGCCCCACCTGCACAGCAGTTTTGCCCGGCAGCGCATCCGGCCGGCGGTGGCCTTTGTGCTGGTTTTTGTACTTCTGATAGTCCTGGGCACAGGCTTGCTGCTGTTGCCCCGCTCCACACCGGTCGCACAACCCATCGGCGTGCTGGATGCCGCTTTCACCGCCACCAGCGCCGTGTGCGTCACGGGACTGGTGGTGCGCGACACCGGCACCGGTTTTACGGTTTTTGGCCAGACAGTGATCCTGGTGCTGATTCAACTGGGTGGCTTGGGCATCATGTCTCTGACGGCCGCTCTGGCCCTGCTGCTCGGCAGGGGCATTGGCGTGCGCGAAAGCAGCCTGCTGCGCGAGGTCTTCCAAGTGCCCATGCTGAACGAGGTGGGGCGCATGATCAGGTTCATCATTTTGATGACCTTAGTGCTCGAAAGCGTTGGCACACTATTGATTTACCGGGCGCTTGATGGTGCCGTGGCGCCGGGCACGTCGCGCCTCTTTGCGGCCATTTTTCATGCCATCAGCGCCTTCTGCAACGCCGGATTCTCGACCTTCGCCGACTCCCTCGTGGGGCTGTCCGACCGCCCGTTGTTTATGGGCACCATCACGGGCCTGCTGGTCATCGGTGGCCTGGGCTTCGGCGTCGTGGCCCAAATCCTGGCCTGGCTGCGGGGCCGCTTGATAGGACAATACGGGCGGGAATACCGGATGGGCCTGCACGGGCGCACGGTGCTGATCGTATCGGCTCTATTGCTGGTAGGCGGCACAGCCCTCATTTTGGCCCTGGAGTGGAACCAGGGTCTGGCCGCCGAAGGCTCGCTGGCCAAATTGGGGCAGGCCTTTTTCCAGTCGGCCACCTGCCGCACGGCGGGCTTCAACAGCATGGATCTGGCCGGTCTGTCGCAGGCCAGCATCTTTGTGATGATCATCCTGATGTTCATCGGCGGGGCGCCCGGCAGCACCGCCGGCGGCGTTAAAGTCACCGCAGTGGCCCTGGTCTGGGCCAATTTGCGGTCCATCAGCCGGGGTCTGACCAAGGTGCGGCTCGGTCGCCGCGAATTGGAACCGGTACA
>DAOVTU010000408.1 GCA_030632925.1 Candidatus Krumholzibacteriia bacterium
GACGGTTTGAGGACGGAACTCAGGCCGGGCTATTCCAGCCGCAAATTGTCGATTTCCAGCACCGCGCGGCCTTCGGGGCGAGGCAGATAGAACAGAATTCGGTCGACATCTTTTCGGTCGAATGTGCGCTCCTGCAAGGAGTTGCCGTCCGTGACCTGGCGCTGGACCAAGGGAAAACGGAAGGTTTGCCAGTCGGATGTGGCTGAAAAAGGTGTTGAGATCCAGGTTTCATCTTTGCGGCCCACAAAATCGTCAATACGGATGGAGAAACGCTGGGTCTCGGCGTGCCCCGTGACCAGGCGCACATCCAGTAGCAGAGTCTCGTAGGCGGACCAATCGTGGGGGAAGCGGCGGGTTTCGACTCCTGGCCAATGGGCCGGTGGGCTGGCGGTCAGGCGCACCACCTGGCTTGGGCCGTCCTTGCCGTCGGGAATTTTCACAATTTCGAGCATCGCGCGGTTGCTGCCCCACAGCCAGTGGTCGCGGGGGCCTTCGAGATCGGCGATGACTGGAAAATTTCCCTGCCCGCGGTAAGCGGCCGAGGCTACGAAGGGCACATGGTACATCCGGCTGGGGGGCACGAGCAGCAGGGCCAGGACCAGCCACAGGCCGACTTTTTGGCCATGACCGCGCCACAAAACAAAACCAACCACCAGCCCGATGCCCACCAGGTCGAGCACAAAATCCATGTAGTGGGCGTTGCGGCCGAAGGGGATTTGCACGAACTCGATGGCGCCGCCGATAATCGCCGCGACCAGGGCCGTTGTCCACAGGCGTCCGGTCAGGGGGCCGCGCCAATAGAGCAACAGGGCGATGCCTGCCAGCAGCACAACATGCAGTTGGTCACCCAGCGGAGAAATGATCGGGTGCCGGCGCAGCACCATGGGAATGGGCAGGAAAAAAGGCACCAGCATGACCGCCAAACCCAGGGTCCAGGTTTGCCACTTGAGCAGTAGTGGCGGCGGTGCAATAGCCGGCGTGTGTCGTGGAGAGTTGGGCATCAGGTACGGGGCTTCCAGATGACCTGTTTGCGGCCGCGCAGGAATTGCCAGAAGGCCTGGGCACTGGCCAGGTTCACCAGGCACAGGAAGTAGGCCAGGCTGATCACGCGCGATGTTTCCATGCCGCGGCGGCTCATGACGTGGCCCCACTGGGCGATGCCGTAGAAGAATATCTGGGCCACGAAAGTGCCGGCCCACTCGGCGGAGTTGCTCTGGCTGGCGAGGGCCCAGTTGCTGACAAAGGCCGTCACCATGAACAGGAAGGCCATGTACCGCAAAACTTTATGTGACCACAGTTGCCAGGCAAAAATGCCGAACAGTGATGGGTTGAGCAGGATCGACTTGTCTTTCAGGGCGTGGAAGGCGCGCAGGCCGACGCGCACCCGCATGCGGTATTCGTCCGACGCTGCGGCCAGGGCGTCTTCATAGAGGAGGGCGCGTGGTTCATACACCACGCGGTGGCCTTTTTCGACAACGGTTAAGGGCTGCACAAAGTCGGGCAACTGGTCAGCGTTCATGGGCGTGAATATTTCGCGCCGCATGGCGTCCACGCCGCCGTCCACGCCGACGACCGAACCGAGTTGGGTTTCCCATTCGCGCAATTTGTTTTCGTAGGTCATGTAGGCGCTGCAGCCTTCGCCGGTGAGGCTGCCGTCGGGCGCCTTGTAGACCATCCGGCCGGTGACATAGCCAACCTCGGGATCATTCAGCGGCGCGACCAGATGGCGCACGGTGTCGGGTGCGTACAGGGAGTTCGCATCCGAAAAAACGATGATTTCACCGGTGGCGTGGGGCATGGCCAGGTTCAGCGCGCTGGTCTTGCCGGCTCGCGGCACCTGCCGGATGAGTTGCACGCGCTCGTCGTCGATGGCGGTGACCAACTCGTCGGTTTCGTCTTCGGATTCGTCCGAGATCACGATGACGTTGATTTTATCCGCGGGGTAGTCCTGCTCGAGTTTGTTGCGCACCGTGTCGGCAATATGAGGAGCTTCGTTGTAGGCGGCGATGAGCACCGTGACGGTGGGTTCGTAATCGTGGTCACCGGGCGCCGAGGCGTTGACCACGCGATTGACCGCGGAGCCGAAAAACTTGGCCAGCAGAGGGTATCCGGCATAGACATAGAACAGCAGAAATACGCTGGTGAAGAATATGACGGCCAGATAGTCCATGTTTCCTCCGGGACAGGCGGTTTTTTGCCAATTATCGTGTGGTGTGTGCTAGGATCGTCCTCCCAGAAGTTATCTTTAATCTATGGGCTTAGCGAGGGGGAATCTTATGAAAAATGCGATATTGCTGATGGTTGCGGTTTTGGTGGTGGGAATGGTTCCGGTTGGGGCCGGGGCGGTGATCGATCCGACACCGGATTTGCTGGGTGTTTATTTCGATACTGCGGCCGATTCGGCCGAACTGGTTACGGGCCCAAACATTCCCTTCAACATGCACTTCATTTTGACCACCCCGTCGGCCAGCCATATTCTCGGGTACGAATTCAGCTACCAGATGAATGTTTCGGCTGCACTGGAAGGGGCGGTTTTCAAGTTGGGCCACACTTTTCCGCCTGGAATCACCGACCTGACGATGCCGGTTTACGACGCCATCTCGGGTGAAGTGATTCAGTCGTGGCCGTCGCCGGTACCGACCACCAACGCGGTGATCCTGATGACCTTCCAGTACATGCTTCTGTCGCCGTTAACAGCTCATCTGTCCACCGGTCCAGCGAGTGTGGAAACCATCCCCGACGGGTTGCCCGCCTATTGGGATGGTACCAATGCCTATGCTCTGGACAACTCGGGGTGTTCCGGTGCCATCAATGATTTCTGTGGCGTGGCGGTGGAGCAGGAGTCCTTCGGTGCCGTCAAGGCGCTGTATCGGTAAATTTTAACAAAGGGGAATCACATGAAATCACTGCGCTTGTTTTTGATCGTGGGGGCCATCGGGTCCCTGATGCTCCCCTCACTGGTGGCGGCCCAGTGGGACCTCGTCGGCATCTATGCCGATACGGACGCATCCACGCAGAATCTGATCGGGCCGGAGAACGTGCCCTTTTCGGCCTATGTCGTACTGACCGAGCCCACCAATCCCCTCATCTGGGGCTTTGAATTTGGCTACACCATCGAAGTTGGCGACCCGGCGACGATGTTCCGCCTGCAGAACGTGCTGCCGCCCGAGGCGGTCGATATCGGTGACAATACCAACCTGCTGCAGGGCGACTATGTGGTCGGATTGGCCACACCGTTGCTGGCCCAGCAGGCCGTTGTTCTGGTGAGCTGGCAGTTCATGATGACAGCGCCTCAGGTCGCATACCTGAGTCTCGGACCGTCGAACATCCCGTCATTGCCTTATGACCTGCCCGCCTATGAGATCGGCGGTACCATTGTGGCGATGGAACTGGCTGCGAGCTGTTGGGGTACTGAAGTTCGGGTCAACGAGCACTGCCCGTTGCCAGTGGAAAATCAGGCCTTCGGTGCAGTAAAAGCGTTGTACCGCTAGATCGGTGCAATTCGAGGGTGACCTGCGCCCTGGCGTAGGTTAACTTGCCCAACATGAGTATCTGGAAATCAGGCATTTGGGATTCGTGGGCTTTCCACTACCGCAATGCGCGGGGCATGGCTGCGGCGGTGGCCATGTTGTTGGCCATCCTGGCTATGCTCTCGCTGCGCTGCAACCCGATGGTCAGCCGTGAAGAAGTGTTGGGGTTGGTGCTGGAAGTCGAGGCCGAAGGGTTGCATCCCTTCGGTGATGGCGAGCCGCAGGCCAGGGTCTTGTTGGCGGTCCAGGACAGCGTTGAGATCCGCCTCTTCTTACCCCCACCAGTGCCGCGCCCGGGACATTTCATTCCCCTGAAGGTCGAGCTCTATAAAAAGGGCGACCGGCAATACTACCTGAATCAGGAAAAATGGCGCCTCGACGGACCGAGTTGAGGTCCCGCTCCAAAATTTGAAAGACGAGAAAAATGAATTTCAAGCACCTGCGGTTTCTCATCATGACCCTTCTTCTGCTGGTCGGCGCCGTCC
>DAOVTU010000122.1 GCA_030632925.1 Candidatus Krumholzibacteriia bacterium
AATATTTCTCCGGCCGGAGATTTGCGCAACGATCCCGGCGACTCCGTGGTGGTGGACATCGTTTCTGTGCGCTCCGGTGGTGCTCTGGTCAGTGCGCCCGAAATGTTCTATACGATCGCCGCCAACCCCTTGTTCGACGCTTATCGGATCATTGCCACCAGCGGTATCCGGACCGGTGTGCCTGCTGTTGGTGCTGCGGGCGTGGCTCATCCGACCGCCTGGGCTTTCGACTTGCCCGATACCGGCGGCCTGTTTCCCGGCGACGTGGTGCACTATTACATCCGGGCGAGCGACCAGGTCGGAGGCGATGTGCAACACACCACCCTGCCAGCTGATCTGACGGGCTATGGGGATTTCAGCACACCTGGTGCCTACGATGGCCGTTTCACGGTCCGCGCCTTGCCAACGATTGCCGCCGCCGGTGGTGGCAGTCTGGAAGTGCCGGGCATACTGCTTTGGAACGACTTTGCCGCCGGTGCCTCCGAACAGATCTGGCATGATGCCTTTGCCGGACTGAGTCTGCTGCCAGGTGTGGATTACGACACTTATTACACCAACGGACCCGATTCCGGAGTTGGCAATGGTCTTGGTGGACGCACCGCCGGTCCGGCCCTCGCCTACTACAATGAGCTGTGCTACACGTCCGGCAACATGGGCACGTTCACGATCTCCAATAGCGACTTCAAGCAGGATGCCAGTGATGATGTCGGTGCCCTGCTCAACTGGCTGGGCACGGGCAACAAGGATATCTTTCTGACGGGTGACAATGTGGCCTTTGACCTGGGGGTAAATGCCGGCGCGGAAGGGCAGGCGTTTGCTGAAGATGTCATGGGGGTGGACATCGTTACCGGGAACATCCGCAGCTTTATTTCCAATCAATCGGCGCCGCTGGTTATGGCGGTGGCTGGTGCGCCGGTCTTCGAGAACATCTCCAGTTGGATTGCCTATGGCGGCTGCATGGATATCAATTCGTTTGATGGGGTCACGACCCGGGCCGGGGCGGTTCGTCTGGCCGAGTTCAGCGACTCGAATGGCAACTCGGGTAGCTACCCGTTTTCGGCAGCGACCCTGAATGCTTACGGCAACAGCAACCGGGTTGTCTCGTTGCCTTACGATTTTCATTATATGTTCAGCGATCCCGGCGCCACGGCCAAGTCCACGCTGTCGGCCCGGGCCCAGGTTTTGAAGGATGTTCTTGGGCACTTCGACGTGGTGGTCGATGACATTACCGAAGAGCCGGAGTTCTCTGAATTCACCATGCGCATGGGGCCCAACCCGTTCTACACGGCATATCAGAGAATGCAACTGACCTTCACCTTGAAAGCCCCTGGTGATCTGCGGATAAAAATCTACGACGTGCGTGGCCAATTGGTACTCACCCCGTTTTATGGTCCGGTGACTGCCACGACCTATGTGAGATGGGATGGGACTGATGAAAACGGAGTGGAGCTGCCCAGCGGAGTGTATTTTCTCGAAGCACAGATGGGGGCAGACGTGTTTGTGCGGAAGTTCGCCTTGATCAAGTAGGGCGGCGCGGCATGCTCAGGTCTTGGCCATCTCCTCAAGGATCGTCGCCGAACATCCTGGGCAAATGCCATGGGTAAAGGTGACTTCGGTGTGCCGGGTCAAATAGGACTCCAGTTGATGCCATTGCCCACCCTGGTCGCGGATCATTTTGCAATTGGCACAGATGGGCAACAGTTTGGTCAGGGCATCAATTTTCGAGGCGGCTTCGGCCAACTCCTGGGCCTGCGTGCTTACCCGGCGATGGGCGGCGGCCTGGCGCCGATAGAGCGCAGCCAATGAGATCGCCATCGCCGTCATGAGCAACAAGCCAACGAGGGTCCGGTCCCGCGCCTGCCGTTGGCTGGCCAGATCTTGTTCGGCCCGACCATTGGCCAGATTCAGGCGTTCGATCTCCGAGTTCTTTATTTCCGCATCGTACTTGGCCTGCATCTCGGCAATGATGCTGGCGTTGCGGGCCGAATAGATTTTGTGCTCCATTTCGGCACCCAATTTGTAATTGTCCAGGGCAACGGCATGATCTCCCATTTTTTCGTAGTACGTCGCGAGGGAATAGTAGCTGTTTTTCAGCACATCCTCGGCGTTGTTTTTCGCCGCCAGATCTCGACTGCCTTCAAGGTTCTTCAAAGCTGCCGGGTATTGTTCGAGCTCCAGATAGAGTTCGCCCAGATTGCCGAGGGTGGCCGCGATCGCGCCGGTCAAATCGTTCTGGCGCTTGATCGCGAGGGACTGTTCATAGAAGTCAATGGCCTCGGCGTATTCTTCGCGGATGTGGTGGATCATCGCCACGTTGTTGAGCGCCGCTGACAGGCCCACCGGGTCGCCCAGTTCCATCTGAACAACCAAGCCCTTCTTGTAGAATTCCAAGGCCAGCTCGTAGTCTTCCTGGTACCACGCGTTGACTCCCAGACTGTTCAAATTCCGGGCTTCACCCAGCTTGTCATTCGCCCGCCGAGCGGCGTCTAATGCAAGTCCATAGTGGGTGGCGGCCGCCTCGAATCGGTACTGCTTCTGGCTGATCGTACCCAATGCATTGAGGACCTGAACCTGGAACTTGGGCTTACCCAGATACTCGGCCACGCGCGCGGCCTGCAGCCCGAAGGCTAGGCTTTTGTCGTACTGGCAGGCGTAGAAGTGGGCCTGGCTTAGGGCACACAAGGATTGACCGGTTGCCGTTGAATCTCCGGCGCTGCGGGCCAGGGTCAGGGCTTCGTGTCCGTAGGCCAGGCTCTGAGTCAGGGAAGTGGTCGAGGTCAGTTCGGCCAGATCAATGAGGATTTCGGTACGTTCAGGGCCCGAACTCTCCGCCAATCGGTCGCGCAGGTTGGCAGAATCCGTCTGTGAATTGTCCGCGAATGCAACTGTCGCAAGGAAGATTGTCGCGAAGGCACCAAGCAATAGCGATCTCTGGCGGAGCAAAAGCGGGAACATCCAGCCAATGGTGCCTGACGCACTGGTCCGAAGTTGTGTGACGTGCATAAGTACCAGCCCCCCAGTAAAATACCTGATTACATGAAAATATGTTATCACAATACAGCGTGCGGTTCAAGTGGCGGATTGGCTGGGCAAATGGCAAACGGCCTCCAGCAGATCGCTGGAGGCCGTCGTCCGGGTGTCCGAATGTCCGGATCAATTCAGGACAGGAATACCTAGGGCGTCCCGAACACATCCGCCACGAACTCGATCGTGAAGTTGAGCACGACATTGCAGTCTTCACCGGTCGGGTTGCCGCCGCTGATATTGAAGGTCCCGGGCGCGATGTTGCCGTTGTTGTAGGTCAGGTTCCAGCTGCCGATCAGGTCGTCTCCCGAAGCGGAATCAAAGTCGTGCACCGTACCGGTGATCGCGATGGCACCGGTGCCGTCAAACAGGATGTCGGCTTCGGCCCAGCCGGTCGTGATCATCCTGATCTCACCTGTCGAAAAACTGAGATTCGTATCGGTCCTGATGGCCGAGACGCCATTGGCCTGGATGTTCCAGTACCCCTCGACGTCATCGTCTAAAAAGCCGTCACAGCCGGCGTCGACGAAGTTCAGGGAATTGAGTCGAACTCGGTATGTCTTGCCGATCAGGACAACGGGATTGACCGTCACGTCCACCGTGCCGGTGACCGACCCGCCGTTGCCGTCGCTGATGACGACCTGGGCCGTCTGGACAGTCTGGACTGCCACGTCGCTGGGCGTGTAGACGGCCAGGGCGCCGGTGCCGGTAAAGGTGCCGTCATCGCTTGACCAGGCGTAGGTCAGATCGTCCCCATCGGCATCGGTGGCGGTGACCGTCAGGATTGTGGTCTGGTCGGCACCAATCGTTGCGGGCTGGGCGCCTGGGCCGGCGGTAATCGTCGGTGCACTGTTGCTGGGGCCGGCGGGGTCATCGCTGCCGCATCCGGCCAGGGCCAATAAGAGGGTCAGGGCAAAAGCTATCCGGATCAATCTGTTCATGGAGAGTCTCCTCAAAGAGATGTTTGTTGAAATGCCCCCGGTTATTGGCCGGGGGCCTTGGAACCCTCACTGTTTTTTCAGCGAGGGGATGTGTCGGAAAAGATCAATTCACGGCGGGCACGATGGCGCCCTGTTGAATCGTATACACCAGCCTGACGGTGCAACCGCCGTTGCTGCTTGAGGCGGTGAAGGTCCCGGGCACGATGTTGCTCGTATTCCTGGAGATGTTCCAACTGCCGATGAGGTCGTCACCGGAGCTGGAATCATAGTCCGTCAGGCTGCCAACGATCGTGATGGCTCCGGAGCCGTTGTACAGGACAGGAACCCAGTTGCTCCAAACGGTCGTGATGGACAATACGCCACCGGAATTTGCCGTGTAGGGGCTGCCGCTGCTGCGATCCGACCGCGCGGGACTGTTGCCCACGATGCTCCAATAGGCCTCGATGTCATCATCGAAGGCGCCATCGCAATCGGTATTGGCGAATACGAGGGAGTCCAGGCGCACCCGGTAATTCACGCCGATGGGAGGGGCGATGATTTCGGTGCAGGTCTTGATGTTGTAGTTGGTTGTCTCGCTGACCAGCGCCTTTTCATTTGTCTGCAGGTCGCGCACGGTGAACGACAACGGCACCGCCGAGGTCAGTGGGGCGTCCTGGGCAAAGAACGTGGCCAGTTCGCCAGTCCGCAGGTAACCCAGAGCGGCATCCTGGTCGCCGCCGATGGTCACCAACTGGATACTCGACTGGTTCAGCAGGTTCCGGCTCGCCAGATCCAGGCTGCCACTGCCACCGCCGGCCGCTCCATCGTAGCTCGCCGAAAGCGCCGCCTTGATATCGGTCACCGAGGAGGTCGAGGTGATCGTCAGCATCATGAGGCGACCCCAGACGATGGACGAGATGTAGGCCGGCTGGTTATTGGGCCCGATGCGGTTGAGGTCCACTTGTTCCTGCAGACGTTCTTCGGTGAAGTCACTGCTGAAGACATCGGACGGCAACTGGGGCAGCGTCATCGAGGTCGTGAACATCTTTTGCAGGAAGTAGGCGGACACGGTGTTTTCGGTCGCGTTCTCGGAATAATCCAGGCTGGCACTGGCGGAGGCACCCAGGTAGTGGGCCGACAAGCCCATTTTGATGGCCGACTGGGCCACCGAGTGGCTTTCGGTCTGCTGGAAGAGGATGTCGCTGGCGAAGGTCTGACCGGAATTCGCCGCCAGGGTGACCAACTCGCCGATGGCGGCATTGACTGTGGTCGGGCTGGGGTTGTCCACGGTCCGGGTCGCGCCCGTGCCCAGGATGTCGATGGCGATCTGCATCGAACCGCGTTGGCGAATTGGCAATTCGGAGAGCGAGCCGATCCCGCCGCGGAAGCCGTTGCCCTGCAAAAGGGCCCCAAGCCAAAAAATTTCATCATCGGGATCAAAGACGACGATTTTGTCGGGTGTCTGAACAATCGAGTAGGGCGTGGTCATGCAGGAGTACTCGGTTGTGCCGACGGTGTCTGTCTGCTCTGTTGGGCTTCCGGTCGCATCCTCGAAATCGTTCGTCGGCGCGGGCCATGAGTTCAGGCCACCCACGTAGCTGTCGACGTCAGCCATGTTCGGGGTTGCCGTAGCCGTGGGATCGTCGCTGCCACCGCAACCGGCCAGCAGGCCGACCAGCAACAGGCAGAGCAACAATCCGCTTCGCTTGGGGGCTGGCTTGGTGATCGAGTTCAGAGATCTAGAGATCAATTTTATCATGTTGATTCCGTTTCCTCGGTGTGGGGAGGCGCAAAACAATGGTGAGAGGCCGTACCTATTGGTTTGGGCACCTGGCGTGATCACTATCCCTTCGGCGTGACCAATTTGCGATAATTTACATGGGATTAAGTTGAAAGACGACAATTATTATCGTTATTATCCAATTATGCTTGCGCCTGGCAGCGGAAGGCTTTTAAAATCAACGGTCTAGTCCAGCCACTTCCTGATCTCAGCGGCCGAAACCCGGCCCTCAAGATCCATCAGGCCCACCTTGCGGGGTAAGACCCACCGCACACCGGCTTGGGCCGAGGCTTTCTTGTCGCTCGCCAACAGCTTGTCCAATTTCTCCGGTGGCGGACACGCATAACTGATCGGCAACCCACAAGCCTCCAACAACTCGATCACCTGCACGGCCGTGGGTAGGGGACAAGTGCCCCGCTCAGCAGCGATCCGGAACACCACTGCCATACCAATAGACACCGCCGCCCCGTGGGTCAGGGGCGCATCTGTCTCGTGGCTCCACGCTTCGACCACATGGCCCAGCGTATGCCCCAGATTCAGGGCACGCCGCGGTCCCTGCTCGCGGAAATCCCGGTTCACCACATCGGCCTTCACGTAGGCGGCCTGGCCAATCCATTCGGACCAGGGCAGTGAGCCCAGGATGCCGGGCACCGGTTGTGCAGCGTCGCCACTGCTCAGCAGCGCGGCCAACTGCTCGCGACTGTGGTGCAGATGCGCAAAAAGCCGCGGGTCGCCTATTAGAGCCGTCTTGATCATTTCGGCCATACCATCACGCCAGGCGCCCAGCGAAAGCGTCGAAAGGAAGCCGCAGTCGGCCAAAATGCCGCTGGCCGGATGAAATACGCCCACCGGATTCTTCAAACCCGCCGTATTGATGGCCGTTTTGCCACCCAGCGCCGCATCGACCATGGCCAACAGGGTGGTGGGTAGGGCTACGAAGTTCACGCCGCGTTTCCAGGTCGCCGCCGCCATGCCCACCAGGTCCAGGATGGTGCCGCCGCCGATGCCGACGATGGTGCCGTCCCGGCTCACGTTGCAGTCGGCCAGCCAGCGGTAAATCGTTTCCAGTTGGGCCAGGGATTTGATTTTTTCGCCGCCCGGCAGCACCAAAGTGCAGTGCTCAAAATGGTCGCAACCCTCCTGGATCTGCTCGAGCCAATCCGGATGTTTCCGGGCCACTTGTTCGTCGATGATATAGACCGGCGGCGGGTGGGGAACAAAGCGCGCCAGTTCAAGCCCCGCGAGGGGGCCGAGCACAAAAACGCTCGACCTTCCATCGAGTGTCATGGCAATGGTTTTCGGCTTGTCTGCCTTCATTATTCAGCGCACTCCGGTCGCGGTTTTGCGTGTCGATCTCAAGTCCCGTAACTGCCTGTGTTGATAGTGACTTTCACAATCATGAGCAACAACAATCAGGCCTCTGTTTACCTTGTTTACAGCCTTGGCGCGAACTATTTTGAACCCACATCTGGATTTTGTTAGATGCCGGTTTCACGTCGGCGGTGGATGCCAAAACATTCTACATCCCCGGGCAGGGGATTTCCACCAGCGGCTTGAAACATCACCCTGAAGGAGTGTTCCGAATGTCAGTACAGATGACAGAAATCCGCTGGCACGCCCGAGGCGGACAGGGAGCCAAAACGGCTGCCATGTTCCTGGCCGAGGCCGTCCTGGAAAAAGGCAAATTTGGCCAGGGATTCCCTGAATATGGCCCCGAACGCCGTGGCGCGCCCATGCGTGGTTACACCCGCATCGCCGATGCGCCCATCCGTCGCCATT
>DAOVTU010000376.1 GCA_030632925.1 Candidatus Krumholzibacteriia bacterium
CGCGCTCATCGATGGCCAGGTCGGCCAGCTTGGTGATGTTTTCAGTCATGAATTTTTCGTGATCCAGGGCCGCCTCGAAAGCTTTCAGCGGGCTGTCCCAGTCACGGGGCGGCATAGCGACGACCTGCAGTTCAATCCGGCCACCGCGCTCGATCACGTAGTCGAAGATCTTCAAGGCGTGCATGTGCTCTTCGTCGGCCTGCATGCGCATCCAGTGGGCACAGCCATCAAGGTTGTTGTCTTCCATATAGGCCACCATCGAGCGGTACAGGTAGCTCGAGTAGTATTCCTCGTTGATTTGCTTGTTCAGGGCTTCCAGGAGCTTCGGGCTCAACATTTTGACGCCTCCGCAGGTTCAGGCTCGGGCACACAGCCCATGATCGTTCATTTGCTCCCAAAATTAGGCTCTAATGACCCAAATGGCCACCTTCAATTGACTGTCGGGTGGTTTTTTATCCGATTCTGAACATGAGAACCAGGACCGATTCCATTTGCTTAAAACGGGCATTCTGCTACCTTATAACCAGTATCTCCCGGGCCGAAAAACCTCCTTATTAACTGCGGAGGCCCATTGCGGCCCGTTTTTACGGACTAATCGGCGACATGGTGCTCCTGTCGTCCGGTCATTGTACGCCTTCCTCTGCGCCCGCCCTGGCCCAGATGCGAAGGCAATCAGAAGGACTGCTGAATGCCCAGAAAGCCCATAGCGAAGTTTACGGTCGAACACTTGCAAATTCTCGATGAGAAAGGCAAGCTCGACGCCAAACTGGATCCGGGTCTGTCGGAAAAAGAAATGGTCGAGATGTACCGCTGGATGCGCCTGGCCCGCGAGCTGGACGAGCGCATGCTCAAGCTGCAGCGCCAGGGGCGGCTCGGCACCTTCCCGCCCAATACCGGCCAGGAAGCCATCTCCATACCCATCGCCCTGCGCATGCAGGAAAAAGACTGGTTTGTGGGCGCCTTCCGTGAACTGGGCGGACGCCTGGTGCGCGGCGAGCCCCTGACCTCGACTCTCTACTACTACAACGGCTGGGAAGAGGGCAACATCCAGCCCAACAAGGAAATGCGGATCATCCCGACCAGCGTGGTGATCGGCTGCCAGATCGAGCACGCTGCTGGTCTGGCCTACGCCGCCCGCTACAAGGGTGAAGACGCCGCGGCGGTTTGCTTCATCGGCGACGGCGGCACCAGCGAAGGCGACTTCCACGAGGGACTCAATTTTGCTGCAGCCTGGAAAGCGCCCGTCGTGTACGTGGTGCAGAACAACCAGTGGGCCATTTCCATCCCCCGCGCTGCCCAGACCGCCAGCCAGACCATCGCCCAAAAGGGCATCGCCTTTGACATGCCCGTCTTGCAGGTCGACGGCAACGATCCGCTGGCAGTGACCGTGGCCATCGACGAAGCCCTGGCCCGTGCCCGTGCCGGTGAAGGCCCCTCGCTGATTGAAGCGGTGACCTACCGCCTGATGATGCACACCACGGCCGACGACCCCACCAAGTACCGCGGCAAGGAAGAGGAAGACGTGGCCTGGACCAAGGAGCCGCTCATCCGGACGCGCAAGTATCTGGACAAGAAGGGCTATTGGGACGACGCCAAGGAAGAAGCGCTCATGGCCGAGGTCAAAGCCAAGGTTGAAGCTGCGGTCAAGGAATTCGAAACCGAAAAGGACTGGCAGCAGGACGAACCCTTCCGCCACGTGTACGGCACCGAGCACGCCAACATCAC
This sequence comes from Candidatus Krumholzibacteriia bacterium, assembly GCA_030632925.1. Classification (GTDB taxonomy): domain Bacteria; phylum Krumholzibacteriota; class Krumholzibacteriia; order LZORAL124-64-63; family LZORAL124-64-63; genus JAGRNP01. The sequence continues at coordinate 1,726 of DAOVTU010000376.1, forward strand.
CGAACAGCATCAGGATTTCCTGGCCAACGTGGCCCGGGAGGCGAAATAATGGCTAAGCTGAATATGGTCCAGGCCATCAACCTGGCCTTGAGCCAGGAAATGGCCAAAGACAAAGACGTCTTGCTGCTGGGCCAGGACATTGGCGTCGACGGTGGCGTTTTTCGCCTGACCGAAGGCCTGCTGGAGAAGTACGGCAAGGAGCGCGTCATCGATACGCCCCTGGCCGAGAGCGCCATCATCGGTACCAGCATCGGCATGGCTATGGCGGGTTTAAAACCCGTGTGTGAGATGCAATTTTCGGGTTTCAGCTACCTGATGATGGGCCAATTCGAAGCCCACGCCACGCGCATGCGTGCCCGCACTCACGGCCAGTTGACGGTGCCCATGGTGATCCGCATGCCCTTCGGCGGCGGGGTGCGCGCGCTGGAACATCACAGCGAAAGCCGTGAAATTCTCTACGCCCACTTGCCGGGCGCCAAGGTGGTTATTCCCAGTGGTCCCCGCAATGCGCGGGCGTTGCTGGTGGCGGCCATCCGGGATCCGGATCCGGTAGTGTTCATGGAGCCCAAGCATTCGTACCGCGCCTTCCGCGAGGAAGTGCCCGAGACCGAAGAAGTGATGGAGCTCGGCAAAGCCCAGGTCGTGCAGGAAGGTACGGACCTGACTCTGATCAGTTGGGGTGCCATGATGCGGCCCACGCTGAAAGCGGCGGCAGAGATCGAAAAGAACCGCGGCGTGAGCATCGAGATCATTGATCTGTTGAGCATTGCGCCGCTGGACTACCATACATTTACGACTTCGGTGCAAAAGACCGGCCGCTGTGTCGTGGTGCAGGAAGCGCCCCGCAGCTTCGGGGTTTCGTCCGAAGTGGTCGCGCGCATCAATGATGAGGCTTTCCTCTATCTGGAGGCTCCCGTGGGGCGCCTGACCGGGTATGATGTGGTCACGCCGTACTTCGGACGCGAAAAAAGTTATCTGCCCAACGCTGCACGTGTCAGCCGGGCCATCGAGCAGACGCTCGACTACTAGTCCTGAATAGTCCTGAACAGGAGGCCACTGGCTTGTTCGAATTCAAACTGCCTGACCTGGGAGAAGGAATCGCCGAAGGCGAGATCCTGAAGTGGTACGTGGAAGAAGGCGGACCCGTTGTCGAAGACGAACCCCTGGTTGATGTGGAGACCGACAAGGCTGCCGTCACCATTCCTTCGCCCCGCGGCGGCACCATCAAGGCCCTCAAGGGCAAGGTGGGCGACATCGTCAACGTGGGTGATGTCGTGGTTGTCATTGACGACGGCAGCGCCGATGCGGTGACCGAAGATGCAGTGGCTGAGAAAACTTTTGCCGAGCCCGATGCGCCCGCGCCTGCGGCCGTGCCAGTGGCGGTAGCCCCTGCGGCTCAACCGGGCGTGCGCCGGCCTGTGCCTGCCGCGCCGGCGACCCGTCGTTTGGCCCGTGAGCTGAAGGTCGATATTAATCTCGTCACACCTTCGGGCCCCGGTGGCCGGGTCATCCCGGAAGACGTGCACCGCTTTGCTGGTTCCTCGGGAGCTGCTGCGCCTGCGTCAATGACTGACCATGTGCCCGCCAAGAAAGTGGCCAACGATACGGCCTTTGCCGAGTTCGCCGCCCACGCTTCGGCGACCATCCCCTTCCTGGAAATCGAGCCTCTGCCCGATTTCAGCAGCGATGGTCCGGTGGAGATCGAGGCCCTGCGTTCGATCCGGCGCAAGGTCGCCCGCAAGATGGTCACGAGCATGACGCTGGTGCCCCACGTGGTGCACATGGACGAGGCCGATGTCACCGACCTGGACAAGTTCCGCATCCGGGAGCGCGAACGGCGCCAGGGTGGCAGCGGGGCCAAGCTGACTTTGATGGCATTCGTGGTCAAGGCCATCACCGCGGGCCTCAAGGCGGCGCCGGCGTTCAACGCCAGCCTCGACCCCTTCCGTGAAGAGATCATTTACAAGCAGTTCTACAACATTGGTTTTGCGGCCGACACCGGGCGCGGCCTGGTGGTGCCGGTGGTCAAGGGCACCAACAACAAGTCGATCATCCAGATCGCCGACGACATCTACGAAAAGGCCACCCTGGCCCGCGAAGGCAAGCTGCCGCCCGAAGACATGCGCGGCGGTACGTTTACGATCACCAATGTGGGTCCCCTGGGCGGCACGGCGCTTTTGCCGACAATCAACTACCCCGAGGTGGCCATCCTGGGCATGGGCAAGGTGCAGGAGAAGCCGGTGGTGCGCGATGGAGAAATCGTCATCCGCAAAATGCTGCCGCTGACCTTGGCCTTTGACCATCGCATTGCCGACGGCGCCGACGCCGCCCGATTTGTGGGCGAGCTGGTGCGGCAGCTGTCCGATCCTAATCTGCTGTTGCTCGAAACTTGATAGGAGTCCGGTCATGGTGATGGGAAGTTTGCGCGAAGAGACCCAGGTTGTTGTCATCGGCAGCGGCCCTGGCGGTTATATCGCGGCGTTGCGCCTGGCTGATCTGGGCAAGGACGTGCTGCTGATCGAAAAGCGCGA
>DAOVTU010000065.1 GCA_030632925.1 Candidatus Krumholzibacteriia bacterium
AAGGGCATCACCGACCGCTTCGGCGGCATCGACAAGACCAAGGCCAAGGAAAAGGGCTACGAGGTGCTGCCCGGCGACGAGTGGCTCACGCGCGAGGTCGATATCCTGTTGCCGGCCGCCCTGGAAAACCAGATCACCGGCGCCAACGTGGGGCAGATCAGCGAACAGGTGAAGATCATCGCCGAAGGGGCCAATGGCCCGACCACGCCGGAGGCCGACGCGGTGCTGGAAGAACGCGGCATCTTCGTGATCCCCGATTTCCTGGCCAACGCCGGTGGCGTGACCTGCAGCTACTTCGAGCAGGTGCAGTGCAACATGAATTACTTCTGGCCCAAGGAAGAAGTGCTGGAAAAACTGGACCAGAAAATGACGGCGGCCTACCACAGCATCAGTGAATTGGCGGCCAAACAGAAAATCTACATGCGTGATGCCGCCTACGTTGTGGCCATCAACCGCGTGGCGGCTGCTTGCCGTGACCGGGGGTGGGTGTAGTCCGTGGTTGATCTGCCAAGCATGAATAATACGCCGGAAGAGGCCGAACCTCGTCCGGAAAACATCAGGCCCTGGCAGGACCAGATTGCCGAAATGCGCCAGACCCGCCGGAAACATTTCCTGCGGGTCTCGCGCAAAATGCTCAACCATCTTTGCGCCATCGGGTTGAGCAGCGCCCAGAAAATGCTCACCGAGTTTGACGCCGCCGCCGCCCCGGATGTGAACGTGCCGGGCACCCGCCTGAATCTTGAAGAATCGCCCTTGATGAGCGGTGCGCCCTTCGAATTGGCGGCCGAATTCCTGGGCGACGATGAAATCAACCTGCGCCTGCACAAATGGATCAAGGAAGAACGGGCCAGTTTCTTCGGCACCGTTGTCGGCGACCCTCGCAGCACCATGCCCGAAATTGCCGACGCCATTCGGCGCTATCACGAACTGCTGTTGGGCCGCAGTGGCCTGAACCTGAGCACCCTCAAGAGCCTGCGCGTCTCGCTGATCCAACGCTTCCTTACCGAGCAACTGGACTACATCACGATCGCCAAGGAAGTGGTGCGCATCACCGACTTCCACGACATCCTGGACCACCTGATCATGCCCGCCGGCAGCCACGGCAAGCTGGGGGGCAAGGCGGCGGGCCTGCTGCTGGCCCGTTGGATTCTGGAGCAGCCCGAAGTGGCCAAACTGGGCCTGGACGACATCCGTATCCCACGCACGTGGTCGATTATTTCGGATGCGGTCATGGACTTCATCAAGCTCAATAATCTTGAAGATGTCATGAACCAGAAGTTCAAGGATATCAGCCAGGTGCGGCGGGAATACCCGAACATGATCCAGCTGTTCAAGAACAGCTCCTTCCCGCCGGAAGTGCTCACCGGCTTGTCCCGGGCGCTGGACTACTTCGGCGATGTGCCCTTGATCATCCGCAGCTCAAGCCTATTGGAAGATCGCTTTGGCACGGCCTTTTCGGGCAAGTACAAGAGCCTGTTCCTGGCCAACCAGGGCACCAAGTCCGAGCGCATGGATGCCCTGCTCGAAGCGGTGGCCGAAGTCTGGGCTTCGGTGCTGGGCCCCGATCCCATCGAGTACCGGCGCGAGCGCGGTCTGCAGGAATTTGTCGAAGAAATGGGCATCCTGATTCAGGAAGTCATCGGCACCCGGGTTGGTCCCTACTGGTTGCCGGCCTTTGCCGGGGTGGCCTTCAATCTGAACGAATTCCGCTGGTCGCCGCGCATCCAGCGGGAAGATGGCTTGATCCGCCTGGTGCCTGGCCTCGGCACGAGGGCCGTTGACCGCACCGCCGACGATTTTCCCGTCCTGGCCGTGCCCGCCCAGCCGGGCCTGCGCGCCAACCAGACCCTGGATGAAATCCTGCGCTACTGCCCCCGCCAGGCTGATGTGATCAACCTGGAAACCAACCGGTTCGAGACAGTGCCCCTGGATACAATCGTGCGGCAGTGCGGTGCGGATTACCCCATGTTGGACAAGGTGTTTTCGGTGTTGCGGGGTGGCATCCTGCAACAGAGCAATCGCATGATGATCGATCCCGAGAACGACGATCTGATACCGGATATGGAAGGTCTGCTGAGTGGCACCGATTTTATCAACAAGATGAACATCCTGCTGAACACCTTGTCGCAGTACATGGGGGCACCGGTCGATCTGGAATTTGCCCACGACGGTACCGATTTCTACCTGCTCCAGTGCCGGCCCCAGGCCATGACCGGAGATGCGGCGCCGGCCCGGATCCCGGTGGATGTGGCCGAGGATCATGTCGTGTTTTCGGCCAACCGCTTCGTCTCCAACGGTTGGGTGCCGCCGATCTCCCATATTGTCTATGTCGTGCCGGAGAAATACAGCCAGTTGCCCAGCCCCGAGGCCATGGCCGAAGTCGGGCGGGCCGTAGGCCAGTTGAACACCCTGTTGCCCAAACGAAAATTCATCCTGATCGGCCCCGGGCGCTGGGGCAGCAAGGGCGACATCAAGTTGGGCGTGCGCGTGACCTACGCCGACATCAACAATACCGCCATGTTGGTTGAAGTGGCCCGCAAGGTTGGCCACTATGTGCCGGACCTCAGCTTCGGCACGCACTTTTTCCAGGATTTGGTCGAGGCCCAGATCCGCTACCTGCCCCTGTATCCGGATGAAGCCGAAGTGAGCTTCAATGAAGATTTTCTCTGCGGCGCGGATAATCTTTTGGAAAGCCTATTGCCGGAATGCGCCCATCTTGCAGATTGTCTGAAGGTCATCGACGTGCCCGCTGTCAGTGACGGCGATGTCCTGCGGATTTATATGAACGCCGATCAGGACGCCGCTCTGGCTGTGCTTGAGCCCGAAGAAGGCAGCCGAGATCAACAGGTCGTGGCTGCACCCGAACCCCTGCACGAGCCCCGGCAGTTCTGGCGCTGGCGCTTCCGCATGGCCGAACGCATGGTGCGCGCCCTGGATATTAAAAAATTTCCGGTCAGGGGTGTGTACCTGTATGGCTCGGTGAAAAACGGCACGGCGCGCCCGGACAGCAATATTGATTTGCTGGTGCATTTTGGTGGAGATCTGCAGCAACGCGAAGAATTGGCCTGCTGGTTCGAGGGTTGGAGCCTGGCCCTGGCCGAAATGAACTATTCCCGGACCGGCGTGCGCATGGCCAAGATGCTGCATGTGACTTTCTTGACTGACGACGAAGTGGAGTCCGGAGCTGGATTGGCCGCTAAAATAGGGGCTGTGACCAACGCTGCCCGGCAGTTGGATTTGACCAATTGACCACCTCCGACTGAATACCCTCTAAAATACTGGAATTATCGAAACCGGGCTAAAGGAAATCCTTAGTGCGGCGATCAATATTGAGACAGTTGTCTCACTTTGAAGGCTCTTCGCGCCCGAGAGCCCAGCCACGTTTCAGGAGAACAAAATGAGAATCGGCAAGAAACTCGTTCTTTCCCACATAGTTATGGCGCTGGTGCCTATCGTCCTGCTGGCAGGAGTCCTGCTGTGGGTTGTCAATGAACGCCTGACGGAACTGGACGAAACGGCCCACGACCATGGTGTGATCCCTCTCGCGGAGATGGCGGAATCCACGGTGATTCAGGATGCGCAGGATATCCTGCACGTGGTGCACGAAACCAAAAAGGGTGAGGTGGAGGCGATTCTCCAAAAAATGGTTGCTGATGCGCAATTCATGAGCCAGTCAAAGGCCGTTACGGATCTCTACAGTTCGGTGAAGTATTATCACGACTTTGGTGGCTTGAATGACGATGGCACCCTGGATGTGGAAAGCGATTCCTACCAGTCCATCTATTACGCGGCCAAGCCTTTCTTCGACGAATACGTGGAGATGGCCGGCTACTACGACGTTTTTCTCATATGTGCTGATCACGGGCATGTGTTGTTCACTCAGGCCGGAGAAAGTGACAACGGGGCCAATTTATCGACCGGATCGCTGAAAAACGAAGGACTCGGGCAATTGTGGTCCAAGGTGGTGCGGTCCGGTCCGGTCGCAATGGCCGACTTCAGTTCCTACTCGTCTTCGAATGGTGATCAGGCGGCCTTTGTCGGCAGTCCCCTCCGTGTCGATGGAGAAATCAAAGCCGTCGTGGCCCTCCAACTCTCCACCGAGGCCCTCAATGGAATCATGGCCCGCCGTGTGGGACTGGGCGAAACCGGCTGTACCTATCTTGTCGGGCGCGATGATAACGGCAGCACGAGTCTGCGCAACAATCGGTCGATCAAACAGGCCAAACTTGGTGATGCAAAAAGTGGCGATCAGATCAACGCCGGGCTCAACGGTGAAAGTGGTGTCTCTGAAAAGACAGGGTCGACCGGTGATGTGGAACTGATCATCTACAGCCCCATTGAAAATTCCCATCTGAACTGGACCCTGCAAACGACCATGGCCAAAAATGAAGTTCTGGCCAAGGTTGTGCACCTCAATACGTTGGCCGATGAGGTTGGTGCATCCATTCAGGAAACCAAACACCGGGCGACCGGGCAGATCGAGATCGTGGCCTTGATAGCGATATTCGTTTTTGGCGCGGTGGCGTTCGTCTTGTCGATCTTCGCCAGCAGGCGGATCACGGGGCCTTTGGTGAAGGCGTCCAAGGTGGCCGATTCGGTGGCTGAAGGTGACCTTTCCCAGCGCCTGGACATGACCCAGGACGACGAGGTGGGGGACTTGTCCCGCGCCTTGGACAGCATGGTCGACGGCTTGAAGGCCAAAGCCAACGTGGCGACAGGCATCGCCAGCGGCGATTTGACCATGCTTGTGCAATCCAGCGGTGAACAGGATGTGTTTGGTCAGGCTCTGAAGCAGATGACCAACGAACTCAATACCGTCATTTCCGAAGTCAGTTCGGCCGCCGAGCGGGTCAACCAGGGCTCGCGCGAAATCTCCGATTCGAGCACCAACCTTTCCGAAGGCGCAACTGAGCAAGCCGCATCGCTGGAGGAAATCACGTCCAACATGACCGAACTCAGTTCCCAGGTGAAAGTCAATGCGTCCAATGCCGTGGAGGCGGACCAACTGTCGAGCGCAGCACGAGAAGCAGCCGTGGTCGGCGTCTCGCAAATGGGCAACATGACCTCGGCCATGGGGGACATCAGTCAGTCGAGCGAAGAGATCGCCAAGATCATCAAGGTGATCGATGACATCGCATTCCAGACGAACCTGCTGGCGCTGAATGCCGCCGTCGAAGCTGCCCGGGCGGGCAAGCACGGCAAGGGCTTTGCGGTTGTGGCCGAAGAGGTGCGCAACCTCGCAGGCCGCAGTGCCAAGGCCGCCCGCGAAACCGCCGGCCTGATCGAAGGCTCTCTGGTCAACGTAACCCGGGGCAGTGAAATTGTGGCCGAAACATCCAGCAGCCTGGAAGCCATCGTCGAAAGCGTGACTCAGGCCTCGAACCTGGTGGGCGAAATCGCCACGGCCAGCAACGACCAGGCCAAGGGGATCAACGAAGTCAGCGAAGGCCTCAGCCAGATCGATTCGGTGACCCAGTTGAACACTGCCAACAGCGAAGAGACAGCCTCGGCGGCCCAGGAACTTTCCAGCCAGGCGCGGACCCTGCAGGGCCTGCTCTCCGGTTTCAAATTGAGAGGCCAGGCTCCTCGAGGTAAGAAGCCAGAGCTGACGCTCACGGCACCGTCTGACAGCGATTCATGGACCGCCCCTGCTGCGACTCCAGGTCCGATTTCCAAGCCAGCCGCTGTCCAGTCAGGGTGGGACGAAGTTCCTGTGGCTTGCGGAGCAGGTTCCGACCAAGTCAGTTCTCTCAGTGACGGCGGTTGGCCGGAATAAGAACCCGGTTGATTCTGTCTTTCAATATGACCCGCACTTCACGGTGCGGGTCATTCTTATGGCCCCAGAAGCCTGCAACGTCTTCCAATGAGATATCTAGGACTGTTTTAGGGTTGTTAATTCAGAAACAAATTCCCCACTTTTGATGGAAAAATCTTGCCAACATTTAAACAGGTTTCCATGTTGTTGCTACATGGGTACCGGCAGCTGATCGCGATTGCTCGGCGAGCGGCCCGGATTCAGGTAACATCAGTCACCAAAGGAGAATCGAAATGGCTCAGAACGTTGCTGCTTTCATGGAAAACGTGATCGCAAAGAACCCCGCAGAAGTGGAGTTTCACCAAGCGGTCGAAGAAGTCGTCGAGTCCATTTGGCCGGTACTGGACAAACGTCCCGAGTACCGCAAAGCCAAAATTCTGGAACGTTGCGTCGAGCCCGAACGCGTGATTCTCTTTAGGGTGCCTTGGGTGGATGACAAGGGTGAAGTCCAGGTCAACAAGGGCTTCCGTATCGAGATGAACAGCGCCATCGGTCCCTACAAGGGCGGCCTGCGTTTCCATCCCAGCGTGAACCTGGGTATCCTCAAGTTCCTGGCCTTCGAGCAGGTCTTCAAGAACAGCCTGACGACCCTGCCCATGGGCGGCGGCAAGGGCGGCTCCGACTTTGATCCCAAGGGCAAGAGCGATCTGGAAGTCATGCGTTTCACGCAGGCCTTCATGAGCGAACTGTTCCGTCACATCGGCCCCAACACTGACGTGCCCGCGGGCGACATCGGCGTGGGCGGTCGCGAGATCGGCTTCATGTTCGGCCAGTACAAGAAACTGCAGAACGAATTCACCGGCATCCTGACCGGCAAGGGCCTCAACTGGGGCGGCAGCCTGATTCGTCCCGAAGCCACCGGCTACGGCGCGGTCTACTTTGCGGCCAACATGCTCGAGACCCGTGGCGAGACGCTGGAAGGCAAAACGTGCCTGGTTTCCGGTAGTGGCAACGTGTCCCAGTACACCATCGAAAAACTGCTGGATCTGGGCGGCAAGCCCGTCACTTGCAGTGACAGTGGTGGCTACATCTACGACGAAGCCGGCATCGACCGCGAGAAGCTGGCCTACATGATGGAACTGAAGAACGTCAAGCGTGGTCGCATCAGCGAGTACGCCGACAAGTTCAGCACCGCTGTCTACACGGCGACCGATCGTGACGCCGATCACAACCCGATCTGGGACCACAAGGCCGACTGCGCGTTCCCGAGCGCGACCCAGAACGAGATCAACGAAGCTGACGCCAAGAACCTGTTGAAAAACGGTGTCTACGTGGTCAGTGAAGGCGCCAACATGCCGACCGTGCCCGATGGTGTGAACCACTTCATCGACGCCAAGATCCTTTACGGACCTGGCAAGGCTGCCAACGCTGGTGGCGTGGCTGTTTCGGGTCTGGAAATGTCCCAGAACAGCATGCGTTACAACTGGACGCGTGAAGAAGTCGATGCCAAATTGCTGAGCATCATGAAGAGCATCCATGACTCGAGTGTTGCTGCGGCCAATGAATTTGGCACGCCGGGCAACTACGTCAACGGCGCCAACATCGCCGGCTTCCTGAAGGTTGCCGATACGATGCTGGACCAGGGTGTTGTCTAGGTAGAAGTTTGATCAATTGCGGGCCTGGCCCGTTGAGCGGGGTGGCCGATGGCTGCCCCGCTTTTTTGACAGGCCCGCTTTTTGAAGGGATGAACTGTATGCGTCTGGGATTTGTGGGGTTGGGTATCATGGGCGCTCCCATGGCCCTGAACCTGATCAAGGGTGGGCACGAACTGACGATGTGGAACCGCACCGCCGCGGCCTGCGAGCCACTGGTGCAGGCAGGGGCCAGGATGGCCGATACGCCCGCGGTCGTGGCCAGCGAATGCGACATCACATTTGCCATGTTGGCCGATCCCGAAGCCGCACGAGCGGTGGCCCTGGGCCCGGATGGAATCTGCGATGGCCTGGCCGCAGGCCGCGGATATGTCGACATGTCCACGGTGGATGCAGCGACGAGTGGCCGCATTTCCGTGGCCGTTGAGGCCTGTGGAGGCCGTTTCCTGGAGGCTCCGGTCTCTGGCACCCGCGCCCCGGCCGAACAGGGCACGCTGATCATCCTTGCCGCCGGCGACGAAAGCCTGTACAAGGAAGCAGCGGGGGCCCTGGATCTGATGGGGAAAAAGCGCACTTTCGCCGGTGAAGTGGGGCAGGGAGCCCGACTGAAGCTGGTGGTGAACATGATCATGGGGGGCATGATGTCAGCCTTTTGTGAGGGCCTGACCCTGGCGCGCGAATCCCAACTGGACACCACCGAATTGCTCGATATCTTGGATGCGGGTGCCCTGGGCAATCCCATGTTCCGCGGCAAGGGGCCGCAAATGCTGGCCGGCAACTATGCGGTGGCATTCCCCTTGAAACACATGCAGAAAGACCTGCGCCTGGCCCTTGAACTGGGCCACGACCTGCAGGTGAAACTGCCGACGGCCGGCACGGCCAATGATGCATTCGTCAGGGCTTTGGCCGCCGGCGATGCCGACCTCGATTTCAGCGCCCTGTTGCGCACTCAAAACGACTGACCACCAGCCCGGCGGCACTGCCGCCCAGGAGTTGACTGATGAGCCAGAGTACTAGTGACAAGAGCATCACCCACAAGATGGCCGACTTCGCCATCAACCTGAAATACAGCGACATCCCGGAAATTTCGATCAAGGAAGCCAAGCGTTTCCTGCTCGACAGCGTGGGCTGTGCCCTGGCCGCCGTCACCAACGACGACATGGCCGCCATGTACCGCTTCATCGACAAAACCGGTGGCACTGAAGAGTCGACCCTGATCGGCACCGGAGCGCGCACCAACGCCAGCAACGCCTCACTGATGAACAGCCTGCTGGTGCGGGCCTTCGACTACAACGACATCTACTGGGAGCAGGACCCCAGCCATCCTTCGGATATCATTTTTGGCGCTTTGAGCCCGGCTGAAGCCGAGGGCAAGGATGGGCAAGAAGCCCTGGTCGCCATCATGATCGCCTATGAACTGGAACTGCGCTGGTGCCTGGCCTGCTTCCCCGGCGTGCGCGAAGTCGGTTGGCATCACGCCACCCTGACCCAGTTCGTGAGCCCCTTTGTGGCCGGCCGCATTTATGGCCTGGATCACGACCAGATGGTCGCTGCGGCGGGCATCAGCGGCAGCAGCCACTTCACCCTCGGAGGAGTGGTCGCCGGCGCGCTGACCAACATGAAGAACACCGCTGATCCCCTGGCCACCCAGGGTGGCGTCATCGCCGCCCAGATGGCCCGCGAAGGCTACGGTGGTCCGGTCGAGGTCATCGAGGGCAAGGAAGGCTTCCAGCACGTGATCCACAACGTCGAGTTGAAGCCTGAGATTCTGTTGGATGGCCTGGGCGAGCGCTTCATGATCACCGACTGTGGTTACAAGGCATTCCCGACCGAGGCTCTGACCCACCAGCCCATGAGCGCGGTGCTGAACATCATGCAGAAGAACGACCTGGTGGCCGAGGATCTGGCCAGCATCCACATCCAGACGACCGCCCGTGGCGCTGACATCCTCAGCGACCCGAGCAAGTACGACCCGCAGACCAAGGAAACGGCCGATCACAGTTTGCCGTACTGTCTGGCGGCTGCGGCGGCTGATGGTGGCGTGTATCCCAACAGCTTCGAGCAGGAAAAATTGTTCGATCCGCGGATCCGGGCGTTGCTGGGCAAAATCAAGGTTGTGGCCAACGACGAAATCGATGCCATGTTCCCCGGCACCAAGCGGGCCATCGCGACGATCGTCACCAACGACGGGCGTGAGTTTGTGGAGACCGTGGACCACGCCAAGGGTAGCCCGGCCAACCCGCTGAGCGACGAGGAACTCATTGCGAAGTTCCGCGCCAACAGCGAGGCGGTCATG
>DAOVTU010000411.1 GCA_030632925.1 Candidatus Krumholzibacteriia bacterium
GTATCGACAAACCGGATGTGCGTTTTGTGGCCCATCTGGATTTGCCCAAAAGTATAGAGGCCTACTATCAGGAAACCGGGCGCGCCGGGCGCGATGGACTGCCGGCCAGCGCCTGGATGGTTTACGGCCTGCAGGATGTGGTGATGCTGCGCAAATTCGCCGAATCGTCCGACGCCGACGAGATGCACCAGCGGTTGGAGAACCAGAAACTGGACGCCATGCTGGGCTACTGCGAAGTCACAAAATGCCGGCGACAGGTGTTGTTGGACTACTTCAACGAGCACCTGCCCGAGCCCTGTGGCAACTGCGATACGTGCCTGAAACCCGTGGCGACTTTTGACGCCACCGTTGCCGCGCAAAAGGCGTTGTCATGCGTCGTGCGCACGGGACAACGATTTGGGGCCGCCTATATCATTGAGGTGCTGCGGGGGTCGGAGAACGAACGCATCATGCGGTTCGGCCACAACCAATTGTCGACCTGGGGTGTGGGTGGAGAATTTGACGCCTGGCAGTGGCGCTCAATTTTGCGGCAGATGACGGCGCGAGGGCTGTTGACTGTGGACCCATCCGGCTATGGTGGGCTGGTGCTCACCGAGCGGGCGCGGCCGGTGCTCAAGGGGCAGGAAGAGTTGCACCTGCGGCAAGAAACAATGACCAAGGCGGCCAGCCGCAAGAAGACCAAGAAGAAGGCCACGGTTGCGGCCCTGATCAGCGACGACAGCCTCAACACCGAAGCCAACCAGGCCCTGTTTGAAAGCCTGCGCGACCTGCGGCGGCAACTGGCCGAGGAGCAGGAACTGCCCCCCTACGTCATCTTCCACGACAAGACTTTGGCGGCGATGGTGGTGCACAAGCCCATCAGCGACGAGCAATTCCTGTCGCTCAGCGGCGTGGGTGCCGCCAAGTTGGAACGCTACGGCGAGGCTTTCATGAAGCTCATCCGGCAGGCGGAAACCGGCTCAGTGGAAGCGGACCTGCAGGAATAACAACGACGCCAATAGCAGCGCTCCCATGATCGAGACCGCCCGCCCATCGGAATACCAGATATCTGGCCACGCCACTGCTCTTCGCGAACGCCACAACGACTCGAGCGCCACGATTGCCAAGCCTATCAGGATCGTCAGGGCCGTGATGTTGAAATACGCGACATCCGGCAACAGATATTCCAGCAGCAGTTTGATGCCAATGGTGACGAACATCATGGCCAACACCAAATTGGGCCGGGCGCGGTACAGGAAAACCGCCGAGGCAATCAGAATCACGAAGCCCACCTTGATGTAGTAGCTCATGTCGTTGAACCAGTGGGTGAGTGCAAATTCCGGATTCGAAAATTTGATGTACACTTGGATGAAACCGAAGGTGAGCCCGGTGACCAGCGTGACCATGATGGCCTTTTTGCCCATGGCCACCACCTGGCGGTCGGTGGCGTCGGGGCGCAGGCGGCGGCGGTAGATATCGATGGACCACAGGGTCGAGACCGAATTGAAGATGGAATCTACCGAACTCATCAATGAGGCGAACAGTCCACACAGCACAATGCCACGCAGGCCCGCCGGCAGCAGCATGTTCACCAGTGTGGGGTAGGCCTGGTCGGGATCGGCCAAGGGGTTGTCTTTGAGCAGCCCGGCCAGGGCGATGGCGGGCACCACGATGACCAGGGCGATGACGTATTTCAGTACTCCGCTGGCCAACAGGCCGATCTGGGCATCGCGCACCGAACGGGCGGCGAGTGCGCGTTGCAGGATGATTTGGTTGCTGCCCCAGTAGTTCAGGTTCAGCAGCAGCATGGCCCCGATGGCGGTCCAAGGCAGCTTGGGGTGGTCCGCTGGCAGGTGCAGGTGCATCAAGTCGGTTTGGGCGTACAACTGGGACCAGCCCCCCAGTTTGTTCAGTGCGGCAAACAGCAGGATGAACCCACCGCCGACCAACAGGACGAACTGGATGGCGTCGGTGCGCACCACCGCGCGCAAACCGCCGAGGTAGGTGTAGGTGGCCGAAAACAGCCCCAGGGCGACCATCATGATCATGATACGAATAACCGGGTTACTGCCCAGGAACGAAATCTGTTCGGCAAAGAGAGCGTTGACCGCGTAGGCCCCCCAGAAAAGGGTCGTGCCCAGATAGAGAAATCCATACAGCACGATCGTGAGCAGCGAATAGGCCGTCGCCACCCGGCCGCCGAAACGTTGCTCGAAAAACTGGGTGATGGTGATGACCTTGAGCCGCAGGTACAACGGCACGAAAACAAACGTGGCCAACAAAATGCCGAAGACCGCGTTGATTTCAAGATTGGCCTGGGCCAGGCCGTACAGGTAGGCCGAGCCGGCCATGCCCAGAAAATGCCCGGCGTGGATATTCGTGGCGATGGTCGACAACGCGATCGAAGGCCAGCGCAGGGAGCGGTTGGAGATGAAGTACTCTTCGGCCGAGGCGTCTTCGGCCACCCGCGAGCGAATGCCTACCACCATGACGGCGACGAAGTAGGTGATGATGATGAGGATATCCAGCAAGTGGGTCCGTCCTGGCTGAGAGAGATTCGGATTTCCGTGCCCGAACCATACCACCGGAGCGCAATTCCGACCACCGTGCTACAATAGGCGAGATAAATCATCCAACTTGCCGCCGAAATCGCTACAGGAGATCCCCATTGGCCCCTCTATCACCGGATGACTGGCAGCGCCTTGAGCCGCTGTTCGATTCGCTGCTGGACCTTCCCAAAGATCAGCGCCACAAGTGGTTGCAGGATCACGACGACCTGACCGAAGCCGACCTTGGCCACCTGCAGGACCTTCTGAAGGCCCACGACAGTGCCGATGGCCAGTTGGACTCGCCCTTGCCCCCGTCGGCCACCCAACTGGCCGCCGCGAGCCTGGACGACCCCTTGGTGGGCGAAGTGCTGGGGCCATTTGAAGTGGTCGAAGAGATCGGTCGCGGTGGCATGGGAGTGGTCTATCTCGGCCGTCGCACCGATGGGGAATTTCAGCAGGAAGTCGTGATCAAGGTCCTGCGCCTGGGCATCGACTCGGACGATACGCGCCGGCGTTTTTTGCAGGAGCGGCAAATTCTGGCGGACCTGGACCATCCCGGCATCGTGCGTTTGCTCGATGGCGGCTTCACCAGCGACGGGCGCCCCTACATCGTGATGAACCGGGTTGTCGGGCAGCGCGTGGACAGCTACTGCGACCGCAAACAGCTGGACATCCGGGCCAGAGTGCGGCTGTTTTTGGGCATCACCGAGGCTGTGGATTATGCCCACCGCAACCTGGTGATCCACCGCGACCTGAAGCCCAGCAACGTGTGGGTCGATGACGAGGGCAAGGTGCACCTGCTGGACTTCGGCATCGCCAAGATCGCCGACGAAGAAGGCGGTCCGGGCATGACCCTGACCCACCACCGGGTGATGACCCCGGAGTACGCCAGCCCCGAACAAATTCGGCAGGAAGCCATCACTACGGCTTCGGATGTCTACCAACTCGGCATCCTGCTCTACCAACTGCTGACGGGGCAGTATCCGCACAACATCACCGGCCACTCGGCCGTGGAGATGGAACGCGAGGTCTGCGGCAAGGATCCCTTGCCGGCCAGCCGGGCAGTCACTGCCCTGGATGCCACCCAGGCTGTGGCCCAAGCCATGAACCCGCCGCCGGACTCTGTCTACACCAGCCGGAACGCCACCGCGGCCCAGCTGAAAAAAGTCCTGCAGGGCGACTTGGACGTAATTCTGCAGAAGATCCTGCGCAAGGAACCCAGCCGGCGGTATTTGTCGGCCCATGAGCTGCGCGAAGACCTGATCCGCTGGTTGTCCGGCGACCGAGTGCTGGCCCGACCCGACTCCCTGACCTATCAGGCGCGGCGCTTTGTCCGGCGCCACCCGTTGGTCGTTGGCCTGATGGCCACCTTTGTGGTTTGCAGTCTTGGCTTCACACTGTTTCACGTGCAGCGCATCACCGCCGAGCGGGACATCGCGCGCCTGGAA
>DAOVTU010000525.1 GCA_030632925.1 Candidatus Krumholzibacteriia bacterium
CGCTGGTGCCGTTGTTCGCGTCCAGGAAATAACCGTAGCCACCATCAAAAGTGATGGAGATGACATCGTTCAACGGCAGGCGGTAATCGACCTGCAGGCTGGACATGTCCGTCACGTCGATCACGGCCACGTCGTTGCGCAAGCGGTCCACGGCATAAAGGTAGTTGCCGTCCAGATCAAACGAATCCAACCACCCCATGCCGATACTGCCTGCGGGCAAAGCGGCATTGGGGTCACTGATGTCAACGATCAGCAACAGGCCCTGGTCGTTGCGCATGTAGGCACGGTCGCCGATGACGCGCAACTGGGTCATGAAGTGAGGCATGGCCACGGTTGAAGCCAGGATCGGCGCCAGGGGATCAGCCAGATCATAGGCCGCCAGGCCGTTGAACCCAGCGCCATCAGCAGCGCTATAAATCATGTAGAGATGGGTCGCGGTGGCGGTCATGCCGCGCACGTCGCCATCCTGGCCGGTGAACGAACCCACGACCTGGGAGTCGCCCGGCAGGGACACATCCACCACCTGGTGGGAACTGACGTAGACCAGATCCCCCACGCGGTCGAGGAACTTGGCCTCGGTGGGCACACTGGAAGTGACGTGCATATAGTCGGTGTAATTGAGGCAATCGGTCGCAGGCTCATAAGCCTGTCCAAAAGCAGAACCGCACAGCAATAGAATACCCAACCCCAACACCGCAGAAATACCTGCCCGATGTTTCATGATCATCCCCACATTCTTTGAAATAAATCGTTGTCCTGATGATGCCTGATTGTCCGGAGCAAATTTCCGGCGCCCGCATAGTAGCACAAAACGCGCCAGAGAAAAATCCCGGTGGATTATGAGGTTGGGATCGGGCCTCTGGTGGGCTATTGTGGAGGATATCCCCCGTTTCAACCGCCTGTCACCGTCTCTGGAGGCACCATGCGCAGCACCGGAAAGTTCCTTTTGCACCGATTTTTAGTCCTGTTCGGCCTCTTGGCCCTGTTGGTCAGCCCCACCTGGGCTGCCGATGAGGACGAAACCCCGGTGGTCGATCCCATCGCCGTGCAGACCGTTCTGGTCTCCGATTTGATCCCTCTGGCCCTGCCCGCCTTCCACGATGCGGACCTGGCCGGTGTCAGTTGGGACGACCTGCTGGCCGGCATGCCCGGCATCCCTGGCGAGGGCTGGCCAGTTGCAGGCGGCCACTTTGCCGGTCAGAACGGCGCCGCCATCAGTTGGCAGGCTGCCGGCGCGCAACTCGATGCCAACAACGGTGCGCGTTACCTGGCCTTCTACATCCAAAGCGACCGCTGGCAAAAAGTCACGCTGACCGCCACCGGCGACCACCCCCTGCTGGGCGTCATCGGCGGCCAGGCCCTCAGCTTCAACAAGACCGACGGTGAAGATGGCGCAGCGGCCACCCGCACCGCCGACCTGAAGCTGACCATCGGCAAACATCTGGTCGTGCTGCGCACCATGCACCACGAAGAGACCGAAGGCGATTGGGCCTTCGACTTGAGCGTGACCCCAAGCGCCACAGGCACCGGCCTTACCATGGGCACCACCCCCGACCACGCCGTCGACATCCAGACCGTATTGAACGCGCCGCGCATCGGCAGCGTCTCGATTTCGCCGGATGGCAAACTGGTTGCCATCAGCCTCAGCGAATACCGCAACGGCAGCGACCGCGAACGCTGGCTGGAAGTGCGCGACACCAAGAGTGGCAAACTGGTGCGTTTGTGGCGCGGCAGCCACGCCCCCAGCGGCGTCGACTGGCACCCCAAAGGCCACCGGGTCACCTGGCAGACCACCAGCGGCGAAGCCGCGACTATTCGCACCTACGACTTTGCCACCGGCGAAACCGCCGTGGTCCTGGCCGATGTCCAAAAACTGGCTGGCTGGCGTTGGGCCCCCGACGGCGAGTCCATGATCTACGCCATCAGCCGCACGCCCGACGCCGACCCGCGCAAAGTCAAACGCGTGCTGCATCCAGCGGACCGCCAGCCCTGGTGGCGCGGCCGTTCCCACCTGATGCAGGTCTTCGTACCGACCGGCGTGACCCGACGCCTGACCGCCGGCCCGGTCAGCGCCCGGGGTGAGGGAATCAGCCCGGATGGATCGCAGATGGTCTTCTTCACCGGCTCGCCAGACATGGCCAACCGCCCCTATGCCACGTCTGAAATGTGGCTGATGGACATGAATACGTTGGCAGTCGAACAAGTGCTCACCGACCCCTGGGTCGGCGGTGCTTCGTGGAGCCCGGACGGCAAAAAATTGCTATTGCAGGGCTCGCCCTCAGCCTTCGACGGCCTGGGCCGCAACCTGCCCGATGGCATGCAGGCCAATGATTACGGTGGACAGTTGTACGTGTACGACCTGGCCTCGCGCACACCAGAAGCGGTCAGCATCACCCTGCGGCCGGATGTGAGCTGGGCCGCTTGGTCGCCCGCCGACGGCATGATCTACGCCCGCACCACCGACACCCAGTACAACAATGTTTACCGGCTGAAGCCCGGCTCGGACAAGTGGAAACAGGTCTCCACGGGGTCGGATGCCACCAGTCAGATCGTACTGGCCCACGACGCCCGCGTGGCCGTGACCCGCGGTTCGGGCGCGACTTCGCCCAACACCGTCTACACGGTGGACCTGAAAAAGAACAAAACCAAACTGCTGCTCGACCCGGGCAGCGCCTGGTACCGCGACGTGGTTTTCGGCAAGGTCGAAAACTGGGTCGCGCCTTTGGACAAGGGCATGCAAATGGACGGCTTCGTGTACTACCCGCCCGGCTTCGACCCCGAGCGCACCTACCCCGTCATCGTATATTATTACGGCGGCACCAGCCCCATCACCCGCGATTTTGGCGGACGTTACCCGAAGAACATCTGGGCCGGGCAGGACTACATCGTGTACGTACCCAATCCCAGCGGGGCCACGGGTTATGGACAGGAATTCGCTGCCCGTCACGTGAACGACTGGGGCATCCTGACGGGCCCCGAAGTCATTGAGGGCACTCGCAAGTTCCTGGCCGCCCACCCGTTCGCCGACGCCTCCAAGGTCGGCTGCATGGGCGCCAGCTACGGCGGGTTCCTGACCGAATACATCATCACCCAGACTGACCTGTTCGCCGCGGCGGTCAGCCACGCGGGCGTCTCGGACATCAGCAGCTACTGGGGAGAAGGGCTGTGGGGTTATGCCTACGGCGCCCGCGCACTGGCCGGATCGTTCCCCTGGGCCGACCGCGAGCTGTACATCGGACAGAGCCCGATCTTCAACGCCGACAAGATC
>DAOVTU010000349.1 GCA_030632925.1 Candidatus Krumholzibacteriia bacterium
GAAGACTTCCCAATCCCAATCGGCGTCCACTTCCAACTCATCCTGCATGACGCCGGTTTCCCGAATCCATTCGACGAGGCTGATCTGCAATTCGATCTCCGAGGCGATCAACGATTCGATCTCGCCCAATTCCTGGGCCGCCTTGTCCACCCTGGAGGCCCGCAGCCTTTCCACGCGCTCAGTAACACGTTCGAGGCCAAACATCTCCATGTCCAGGACCTCGCGCAGATGGGCACCGGCCACCGTGCGCACCGAGTCGGCCACACCACTGAGGGTATCGAGTTTGCTGATCCGGCGGCTGGTATCACCCAAAAGCCCCCGCATGGCGGCCAGGCGTTCCACAGCCTCAAGGCGCAGAAGTTCGCGTTCGTCACGGTTATCGATGCTTTTACCCATCAACTCGCGCAGGGTCACCGCGTGCTCGTGCATCTCAGCCAGGTTTGTGCGGCATTGTTCAAGATTCTTGTCCACTACAGGTGGAGCTTCAACGTCTTCGACGATTGCGGAATCCGGAGCAGCAGCCTCTTCTGCGGCCACTGCGAGGGGCAATGCAAAAATCACCAGAACCAACGCACAGCAGGAAAAACGATTCAGCATCTCTTGAACTTTCGGTATTGAGTTGGCGGCAACTAACCCCACGCTGAGACCCCAAGACAGATATGGCCCTGGTATTGTAGCCGCCCCCACTAAACGAAACGATGGCCCATGAAGCAACAGAATTAATGCCAATGGAGACAGGTCCTGCTTCCGCAGCCACTCAGAAATCTCGGCATGGCGCAGGTCATGCGGAATAGCACTTTGGTCTTATAGATCGCCCCTCACTCCGGTGATAGTGTGCCATTTATGGGGTTGGAGACCTTCATCTCAAATTGTGTGCAGAATCCGGGCCCTCACTGCTACCTGGTCTCATACGTCTGTGAATATTGAGTTGAGCGAATGAATCATGAATCCGGGCGGGTTGAACAAGCCATTGGCTTCAAGCCCAAAAGCAGAAGAAGGAGAGAGCCATGAAGATGATCCATGCCGTGTTGCTATTGCTCGGCGCACTGGTGCTGGCCAGTGGGGCTGTCGCTGCAGACAAACCCAATATCCTGGTCATTATGTCCGACGATGTAGGCATCACAAATCTGAGCGCCTACAGTCGCGGTCTGGCCGGATACCAGACCCCCAATATCGACCGTATTGCCAGTGGAGGAATGCTGTTTACGGATTTCTACGCGGAACAAAGTTGCACCGCGGGACGGTCTGCTTTCATCACCGGGCAGCACCCTGTGCGCACCGGTTTGACAAAAGTCGGTTTCCCGGGCTCCCCATTGGGTCTTCAAAAAGAAGATCCGACCCTGGCCGAGTTGCTGAAGAATGAAGGCTACGCCACGGCCCAGTTCGGCAAAAACCATCTCGGTGATCGCAACGACTACCTGCCGACCATGCACGGGTTTGACGAATTTTTCGGCAACCTCTACCACCTGAATGCCGAGGAAGAGCCCGAGAACCCCGACTATCCCAAGGATCCCGAATTCAGGAAACGCACGGGACCACGCGGAGTGCTGGACTGCAAGGCCACCGATATCGATGACAAAACTGTTGATCCGCGCTTCGGCAAGGTCGGCAAGCAGACCATCGTTGATACCGGACCGCTCACCAAGAAGCGCATGGAAACGGCCGATGTGGAGTTCATTGGACGGACCAAAGAGTTCATCAAGAAGAACGCTGCAGAAGACAAGCCCTTCTTTGTCTGGCTGGCCACCTCCCGCATGCATTTCTACACGCACCTGAAAGAGGAGAGCGTAGGCGTGACCGGGCTGGGAATCTTCGCTGACGGTATGGTGGAGCACGACGGCCAGGTTGGTGAAGTTCTCGACCTGCTCGAAGAGCTTGGTCTCGACGAGAATACGATTATCATCTACACCGCCGACAACGGCCCCCACTTCAACGAGTGGCCCGATGGCGGCATTTCGCCCTTCCGTGGCGAGAAAAACACCAACTGGGAAGGCGGCTATCGTGTTCCTTGTCTGGTCAAATGGCCGGCAAAAATCCCGGCGGGCAAGATTTCCAACGAGATCATGTCCATGCAGGATTTCGTGCCGACCCTCATGGCGGCCGCGGGCGACCCGGACATCAAGGAAAAGCTGAAAAAGGGACACAAAGCCGACGGCAAGAAGTTCAAGGTGCACCTGGACGGATTCAACATGATGCCCTACCTCTCCGGCGAAGTGCCCAAATCTCCGCGCAAGGAGTTCTTCTACTTCAGCGATGACGGATTGCTGGTTGGCGTGCGTCACCTGCAGTGGAAATTGGTATTCGCCGAACAACGCGCCAAGACCTTCCGGGTCTGGTCCGAACCGTTTGTCCAGTTGCGCATACCCAAACTGTTCAACCTGCGCACTGACCCGTTCGAACGGGCCGATACCGACGCGAACAACTACGATCGCTGGTGGATCCAGCGCAGCGCCTTCTCGGTGACGGCGGTGCAGGAAATCGTCGGCGACTTCGTCGGCACATTCGAAGAATTTCCGCCGCGGCAGAAGCCGGCGAAGTTCAACGTGGGTGATGTCATGAAAACCATGTACAGAACCGGCGCCCACTAGGTAATGTGAATGGACCGCCGGCCGCTCTTCGTCGCTCGAGGCGAGGAGCGGCCGGTTATTTTTTGCCGTAGGGAATACGGCTGGCCAATTCTTGAGAAAGTTCAGGTGAACCATGGAAATCGGTCTCAACACATTGCTCGTCGCCCTGATGTTCGTCACCGTCCTGTCCATGGGCATCGGCAACATCCTGACCACGCTCGCAGACGTCTTCAACCCCAATACCAGTTCACGCCGCGACCCGATACACGTGGCCTGGATCAGCCTGTTGCTGATTATCCATTTCAACCTGTTCTGGCATACGAAAGCCATCCTCGAGGTTGATGAATGGACTTTTGGCGGCTTCCTGCTGGCCATCGCGGGCCCGGTTCTCATCTTCCTGTCCACCAGCATTTTACTGACTTGTCCCTCGGCCAAAGAGCCACAGGACATGCACGATTTCTTTGTCGCCGTGGGGAGGCGGTTTTTTGGTGTGTTTGCTCTGGTTCAGGGCTGGATCATTCTGGCGGGCTTCACCATGACCGGGGGGTTCGTCCTGACAGATCTGGTCAATGTCGCCTTCCTGCTGCTGGCTGTTCTTTTGGCCGGATCCAGCGCACGGCAAGTCCACCTGGTCGGCGTTGTTGTCGCTTGGAGCCTGGGCGCGGCAAGTGTCGTGATTCGCGGGCTGTATCAAGTGGGTTGAAGGAAGACCCGGACCATGCCGAGGATCACATCTCATGATGGAAAATACAAAAAAGGTGCCGTCCGGGACGGCACCTTTTTATTTCTCGTACGAGATCTAAAAACTCGATCAGATCATTTCGGAAACAGGAACTGCAGTGTCCAGCTCAACGTCCAGTCCGGGGCTCCATCCGGTTTGACGACATTGGAATAAACCTCGACCCGCGTATTCATCGCCTGGCTTCCAACCTTGAACAATTTGCCCGCACCGGCACCCATGGGTACCGTCCACTGCTGCCCGGATTCGGCTTTCCAGTTGGCGGTCATGACCATGTCGGTGACGAGGTACCAGCCGTTGGGCAGGTTGTAGTTGAGGAACGGTTCCAGAAGGAAGGAACTGGTGTCCTCGCGGTTGGACTGCCCCGTAAACGACCAGAGCTGCCGCGTGATGAAACCGACAGAGCCAAACTCGGGCTGAAACAGCATCACGAAGGATGGCCCCGTGCTCCACTTCCCGGAGCCCAACTGCGCATCGCTCGCGGTCGGGCCGGTGACCGAAGGGCCAAGGCCCCAGATAGCGCCCTTGGGTTCGGCCGGTGAAAAGAACAGCGTGTAGTTGATGTCGCCCAGACCGGAAGCACCGTTGCCCGGCGCCGGGCTCGGCAAATCGGGCCGGCCGGGGCTGTACCCATCCAGGGAAATGTAGGGCGCGATGACCCGGTTGATCAGATTCCAGTCGCCCACGCGAATGGGATACACCGGCTGGAAATTCATGAAGTAGGCACCGCCATTGGCGGCCCCGGAATCCCAGGTGCTCTTGAACGGCACGCTGATCAGGGAACCCACGGGGTTCTGGACCGCTGCCCGCAAATCATCGCCACCGCCCGAATCTTCGGCCAGGGCAATACCGCCGCACAAGGTGAGCATGGCAATCAAAAGGAAAAAACTGCTAAAACGGCCAGACATGAAATAGTCCCTCCTTGAAAACACAGACAACCTGCTGTCCGCAATCCTGGTTGCACCTATCAGGCTATCGTCGACACATCAATTGCTGGCAACATTATTTCAGGGATCATCAAATCACAATAATACCAAAGGCCTATCTTTTTAGACGATATCGTTTGACGGCAGCCCGGTTGGCCAACTCGACCAGGTCGACCAAAGATTCCGCCTCCATCTTCTCCATGACCCGGCCGCGGTGGATCTTGACCGTTGGCAGGGCGATTTCCA
>DAOVTU010000292.1 GCA_030632925.1 Candidatus Krumholzibacteriia bacterium
ACCGGCATGATGAGCTTCTTGGCAACCTCTTCGGGTGTCGGTTCCCGGCCATACTCCTGCACCAGGGCACGCGAAGCACGCGACACCTTGTTGATCGCCTCGATCATGTGCACCGGCACGCGAATGGTGCGGGCCTGATCAGCGATGGCGCGGGTGATCGCCTGCCGGATCCACCAGGTGGCGTAGGTCGAGAACTTGTAACCCTTGCGGTAGTCGAATTTTTCGACCGCGCGCATCAGGCCGCTGTTGCCTTCCTGGATCAGGTCCAGGAATTCCAGGCCCCGATTGGTGTAACGTTTGGCAATGCTGATGACCAACCGCACGTTGGCCTCGATCATTTCGCGCTGGGCGGTGTCGACCTGCTGCTTGCCCATGACGATCTCGTTGCCGATGCGGTGCAGTTCATCACCCGTCAGGCCGATTTCGCGCTCCACATCCTGGATGCGCTTGCGCAGGCCCTTGATCGCCCGGTGCGCGTCCTGCACGTCCTCTTTCACGGACTTCTTGGTGCTCTTCTTCTTGATGGTCGCGGCCATGTCGTTGAAGGGCACGCCAACGCCCTCTTCGGCCCGGGTAATCAGCGCATGCAGATCAACCACCTTGCCGTGCACCAGCATGAGCTTGTTGGCCAACTGCTCGATCTGGTTGGGGGCCAGGTGCAGTTCCATGAAAGCTTCGAGAATCTTGGACTCGCGGGCAGCGACCATCTTGGTCAGCGTTGCGGTCCGGGTCGTATTCTGGCAACTGCCCAGTTCCTTGCGGGCTTCGCGCTTCTCCACCTGCCAGATGTCGATCTTATCGAGGGTCTTGAGGATGCGTTTGCCCTCTTTGGCCGCCGACAGGTGCACATTCCAGGTGCTGGTATCGTGCTGGATGACTTCGTCGACGTGGATCGACTCGCCCAGCAACTGGTTGGCCGTCTGGCGCAACTCGTTCAGGCTGTGGGTCGAGCGCAGGGTCGCCTCGATGATGGCGATGCGGCCGTCCTCCATGCGCCGGGCCAGGTTCACTTCGCCCTGGCGGGTCAGCAGGGGCACGCGGCCCATCTCGCGCAGGTACATGCGCACCGGATCGTCATACTTGACGTTGGTGCGCGAAACCTTGCGCGCGGCGGCGACCTTCTTTTTTTCCTTCTTCTTGCGACGGGCCAGTTTGGTCTGGGCCTGCTCTTCGCTGTCGAAGTAGTCGATTTTCAGTTCGCCAAGCTTTTCGTAGATGCGTTCGATGTGCTCCACGTCCACATCGTCGCCCAGCATCTCGTTGACCTGTTCGTGCAGGATGTATCCGCCTTTGGCCGTGGCAGCTTTCCTGATGCTCTTGATGATCCGGTCGAACTTTTTGGTATCCATGCGTGCGATATTCTCCCGTTTGCACTGCGACTGTCATGATCCCGCCCGAGGGATCAGCTTTCGGTCGTCGGGGACGTTTCCGCTTCGGAATCCGAGTCTGGGTTCCGGGCGGACTGATGTCCATCAGCCCACTGCTGGCGTTTGAAGTGGGCTTGGAGTCGGCCCAGGCAATCCTGGACAACTCGGGTGAAATCTGTGCTCAGCGGGTGGTCCTCCTTGCTGATCAGCTGGCTGACGAAGCCGCGATAGGTGCCGTCACCTGCGGTATTCCACCGCTCGACGACAAATTCACGAGGCGAGGTGCCCGCTCCCTGGTCCTGCCAGAGCACCAGTTCGGAGGCCAAAACCTTCGCCTCCGGATGCTCCAAAACCAGTTCGCCGCGTTCAGCCACAAAGATCCGGGCGGCCTGACCCGAATCATCCATCAGGATATGTGAGAGCATGTCCGTCTCGATGGAAGCCGTGTTGACCTGGGTCAATTGGCGCCGAACCGCGGGACCGGTTCTTCGCCTGGCTGGGGCTTTGCCATCGGGACCGGAAATGTTCCCGGCCTGTTTGACCGAACCCTGAGGCTCGGACCGTTGATTCTGTTTTGGACCTGCGCGGCGGCCGGCCGGCTGAGCGGCGGCCTCCTTGCGGACCTCTTCCCGCAGCAATTCGACTGTCAGTCCAAAGACCTCGGCCGCCTCCTGCAGAACATATTCCTGGCGCAAGGGATCGGCGATCCCCGCCACAGTGCCCAGCGCCTGACGCAGGGCACGTTCGTTCACTTCCCGATCGCCACCACTGGCATCGGCCAGGGTCTTGAGGAAGGGCACATACCCCACCCCACCCTTGAGGGCCTGGTGCATGGCCTCGACGCCGTCGCCAATGACAACATCGGCCGGGTCCTTGCCCTGGGGCAAACGCACGATCTTGGGTTCCAGTCCAGCCTTCAACGCGATGTCCGCCGAACGAACAGCCGCCTTCAGGCCAGCCTTGTCACCGTCAAAGAGCAAAACCACATTCCGGGCGCCCCTTTTGATCAGGCGGGCCTGATCCGGGGTGAAAGCCGTGCCGCAGGTGGCCACCACATTGGTGATGCCGACTTGAGCGAGGGCCAACAGGTCGAGATAACCTTCGACCAGAATTGCGTTTTTTTCCCGGGCAATGGACATCCGCGAGGCATCAAAGCCGTACAGCAACTTCCCCTTGGAGAAGTAGGGACTGTCTGCGGAATTGAGATACTTGGGTTCGCCCTGATCAACAACGCGGCCACCAAAACCCGTGACCTGCCGGGAAATACTCTTGATCGGAAATATAATCCGGTTGCGGAAATAGGCAAATGGAGAGCCGCCACGGTCGCTGTTGCGCAACAGGTCGGCACTGATGGCCAGCTCCCGATCCACCCCCGCCTTGGCCAATCCGGACTCCAACCAACCGCTGCCGCCGGTGGCCCAGCCCACATCGAATTCCCGCATCACTTTCTCAGTGAATCCCCTATCCAACAGGTAGGAACGGCCCTTACGACCCATGTCATCATCCCAGAAGGCGTCGCGCCACAGCTGGGTGGCCGCCTCGTTGGCCCGATGGTAGGCCCGGCGCTCGCCCTCGGATTCGTCATCCTTCAGCCAGGCGCTCAAATCGATGTCCAGAGGCCTGGCGAGGATCTCGACCGCCTCGGGAAAGGTGACGCCCTCGGTTTCCATGACAAAGGAAATGACGTCGCCCCCGGTGGCGCAACCAAAACAGTGGTAGCGACCCCGACTGGGCGTGACGATGAAACTGGGAGTTTTTTCGGCGTGGAAGGGGCACAGGCCTTTGTAGACACCACCGGCTGGCTTGAGGCTCACATGCTGACGCACGACCTCGACAATGTCGGTTTCGTCTTTGACCCGGGCGATGATGTCCGGTGAAAAAACAGGTGCCATGCGCGCTGGTGCCCCGGTCCGGAAAATCGACTGCCTAAGGATGGTTGCCCTGTTTGGCGGGCGGGGCCCGGTGAAACAGGGAAGCAATCAAGATATCACCATAGCCCCCCCAATGGCAACTTTTTGGCCGGATTTATTCAAAAGTGTCAACCTAGCGGTACAGGGATTTGAGGGTACCCCAGCTTTGGGCCTCGGTGGGCACACCATCCCCGTTGATCACCATAACCGGCAATTCATAAGACCCCGTAACCGGATACATGCCCAATACCCACCCCGTATTCTCAGGATCGCGGTACCAGTAGTCCATCTCGCCGTCGACCAATTCCAGCACATCTGGCCGCAGGCGGATCTCGGCCGGTCCGGGCCCCAGATAGAGCACCACAAAGGACCGCAGGGTGATGTGCCGGTCCGCTTCGACGGGCAAAAGGGCCCCAAAGCATTGGCGGAAGTAGGTGCACTCGCCCGTGCATTCGGGGCGCTTGTCGGCTGTGGGCAGGTCTTTGGTGACAAATTGCAGGTTGGCGCTCAGGTCCAGGCCAAAGGCGTAGCAACCCACCTGGATCACATCTTCGCCCCGCCTGCCACCCCGGAAGGGGTTGCGCGGGTTGTCCAGCACGACAAAAAAGGTGAGATAGTCGCCGGGTTCGGCGGTGGCCGTATTGGCGGTCATCAGTTCGTCTGTGTAAATGCCGACCAGATTTTCGGTTTCGACAGCCGAAGCAGCTCCGGCCATCACCACCAACAAAATCAGCCCCAGCGGGCGGATCCCATTCAGCAAAGGCATATTTCCCCCTAATTCAAACCACCGGACATATTCCGGCCTGATCGCTCTTGTTTCAATAGCCTAGGGGAAAATCAGGAATCCGTCAATGTCACCACCGTGGCGCCGCCCCCACCCTGGCCAGGTCCAGCCTCGGCGAAGGACTTCACCCGCGGGTCCCGTTTGAGGCACGCGTACAGGTGATCGCGCAGCCGCCCGGTGCCAAAACCGTGGATCACGTGCACCGATTCCAGCCCGGCGGGAATGGCCCGATCGATCAGCTTGTCCAGGCGCTGCCAGCCCTCTTCGCCGGTTTCCCCGCGCAAATCAATTTCGTGGGCAGACTCGGATCCATCGCTGTCAAAAGCCCAACTGCCACTGTTGGACTCGGCCGGCTTGTTGTTCTCGCTGCTTAAGACCGTGACCCTCTCCTTGGCCGGCGCGGCCGCTCCTGGCACATCATCCAGGTGCCGCACCGCCTCGAGGGTCAGGTTCAGGCGCATGCCTTCGGCCAGGGCCACCAGTTTGCTGCCCCGCACTTCGACCACGTTGCCGATCAGGCCCAGATGAGGGATGCGCACCCGTTGCCCCACTTCCACCTTCAGGGGCGCTGGCGTTTCGCCTTGCTCTTCCCGCAGGCGATCGCCCAGTCGGTCCAGCCGTTGCCGCGCGGTCTTGACCACCACCTTGTCGCCCTCGGCGGTCTTGATCTCGCGCACGGCGTTTTCGATGGCCCGCCGTCCCTGGCGCACCAGGTCTTCGGCCTCGCGGCGCGCCTGCTTCATCATCTCCCGGGTTTCCTTCTTGAGCCCTTTCAGCCGTTTTTCCAGCTCCACATTTCGGCTCGCTGCCAGCGCTGCTTCGTTGCGCACTTGTTCTTCGGCGGTGGCCAGTTCGCGGGCCCGCTGGTCCAGGTCGGTCAACAACCGCTCCACCTGCACCCGTTCTTCGCCAGCCATTTCACGAGCGCGGTCCAGCAGG
>DAOVTU010000237.1 GCA_030632925.1 Candidatus Krumholzibacteriia bacterium
CATCATGCAAGCCCTGCAGTATCTGAGCCGCACCTGCAGCGTGTTTCGGGAGGAAGACTCGGAGTACGCCCCCACACCCGGCCAGTTCACCGTAGCCCAGCACGTGGCCCATGTGGCCCAGACCATCGATTGGTTCATGGAGGGCGGTTTCAGGGACGAAGGCTTTGATCTCGACTTCGCCGCCCACCAGGTTGTGGTGCGCGAAACGGCTTCCCTGGCGGCGGCCTTCACCTGGTTGGCCCGCAGTGTTGATGGCGCCGCAAATGTCCTGGCCAACAAGACCCAGGAAGAAATGATGGCCCCCATTGCGGCTGGTCCGGTCATGGGTGGCGAGCCCCGGGCGGCAATCATCGCGGCCATTGCCGAACACACTGCTCACCACCGCGGATCCCTGGCAGTTTACGCCCGGGTGCTGGGCTACGCACCGCCCATGCCATATACCGACTGAATCCTTTGCGCAAGAAAGCCCCGCCATCACGGCGGGGCTTTTTTTATCCGCAGCAATTTTCACAGTGTCAGCGCGGCAGCGCAAATCGCAATCCGCCGGCCAGGCCATTGCGCCAATTGACCCAGTTGTGACCTGCATTGCGTTTGACAAGATTCACTTGCGCCCCCTGCTCCAGCAAAGCCTCGGCCAGACGGTCATTGCTTTCGTCCAGCCATTCCAGACGCCCACAGTCCAGGTGCCACGCCAATGAGCGCGGCCCATCGTTCAGCACCTGTTGCCGAAAACTTTCATTGCCCGCGAAAGGAAAATCGAAATCCATGTCTGGCGAAAAAAGAAACGCGCCCGACTGGCTCACCACCCGTTGGAAACGATCCGGATGGGCCCAGGCCAGATGGGCGCTGCACAATCCGCCGAGACTTGCTCCCCAGGCCGTGCGCCGCCCATCGCAACGCACCCGCGCTTCCACCGTGGGCAATATTTCATCAACCATGTGGGCCAGATAGTCGTCGTTGAAAGCGTATTCCACCGTGCGCTGGCTGGGCGTCAGGAACACCAAATGAGCCGGACCCACTTCTTCGGCGGACAACATGCGGTCGAGCACCTGACACACCCGCCCCCACCCGTAGTAGGCCTTGCCGTCCTGGAAATAGATGGTGGGCAGTTCTGCATCCCCCAACCCTGCCGGCGTGTAGATCAAAACCTGCCGCTCGGTGCCAAAGTGGACCGTCGGCACGCGCAGGCGCAATACCCGCCCCTGCGGCCGCACCTCTTCGCCCACCAACCATTCATCCGGCCGATAGTCGGGCCCGGTCAAATGCGAGGCGAATTTCCACCACGGGTTCAGCAGCGCATTGGAATTGTCAGGGTCCGGATGCTTGTCGCCCTTGGCGTCCTGCCAAGCGTATTCAAAGTAGGCATCATCGGGCAGTTCAAACGGTTGCAGTTCGGCCACCGGCACCGGCGCCTTGCGCCAGTCCGTCAAATCGCTCAACAAATGAGTGGCCCAGGTGGGAGCCGAAAGTTCAACCCGCATCTCAGGTGCTCAGGTCACGGCCGGTCTTGCGCACCAGGGTTTCAACCTTGCTGTCGAGGCGTCCGGCGTGGCCGGCGCGGTAGTCGAACTTCAGGGTGCAGGCAATACGTCCGCAGTCGGCCGCCATCCGGGCGTAGCAGGCATTGACCACCGCCATGACCTCTTCGTACTCACCCTCAAGGCAAGTGCCCATGGGCCCCAACTTGTAGGGCAAACCACTGTCATCGATGATTTCGAGATTGCGCTGCACATAGTCGCTCACGCTCTCGCCCTTGTCGGTCGGGTACATCGCGAATTCCAGCAGGACCATGGCTTTCTCCTAGGTGGCGCCGTCAGACAACTTCAAACGCTTGGCCGCCTGCTTGCGGTCATTTTCATCCAGCAGGGACTTGCGCAGCCGGATGGTCTTGGGCGTGATCTCCACATACTCGTCGTGGTTCAAATATTCCAGTGCTTCTTCGAGGCTCATCTTGATGGGCGGCGCGACCTTCATTTTCCGGTCGGTGCCGCTGGCCCGCATATTCGACAGTTGTTTGGCTTTCTGGGCGTTGACAACCAGGTCCTCGTCGCGAGTGTACTCACCGATGATCTGGCCGGTGTACAGCACATCACCCGGCTGGATGAAGAACACGCCGCGATCCTGCAGCGCATCCAGGGCAAAGGCCACGGCCTTGCCCGCCGCCAGGGAAATGATCGATCCGTTGGTGCGCTCAGGGATCGAGCCCTTGAAGTATTCGTAGTCGTGGAAACGGTGATGCATGACGATTTCACCGGCGGTGGCGCGCAACATCTTGCTGCGGAAACCGATCAGCCCACGACTGGGAATGCGGAACTCCAGCAGCGTGCGAGCATCGCGCTGCTCCATATTCACCATCTCGCCCTTGCGGGTAGCCGCATATTCGATAACCGTGCCAGCCAGTTCGGAAGGCACATCCACATTCAGAACCTCAATGGGCTCCGCTTTTTTACCGCCGATTTCCTTGTAGATGACCTGGGGCTGGCCCACCATCATCTCGAAACCCTCGCGGCGCATGTTTTCCATGAGAATCGACAGATGCAGGATGCCACGGCCGGAAACCTTGAAGGCATCCGACGTTTCCTCAACCCGCAGGGCCACATCACGTTCGGCTTCGTTGCGCAGGCGCTCGAGCACCTGGCGGCTGGTGACGTACTTGCCATCTTGACCGTAACCGGGGCTGTCGTTAGGGCGAAAATTCATCGACAGGGTCGGGTCATCGATGGCGATCAAAGGCAGTGCCTCGGGCTCGTTGGCATCGGCCAGGGTATCGCCAATGTCGACTCCCTCCAGGCCCACCACGGCGCAGATGTCACCGCACTGCACCTCGGTCACTTCCTTCTTGCCCAGGTTGTCAAAAACATAGAGTTGACGGGCCTGGGTCTTCATCTGGCTGCCGTCGCGCTTGCACAACACCACCGGCTGCTTGACCTTCAGCGTGCCGCGCTCAACGCGCCCCACGCCGATGCGTCCCACATAGCCACTGTGGTCCATGGCCGAGATCAGCATCTGGGTCGGCCCCTCCTTGACCGGCGGCGCCGGCACGTGCTCGACGATCATGTCCAGCAGCGGCGAAAGGTCAACACGCTCGTCTTCCAGTTCACCAACGGCCCAACCGTCGCGACCCGCAGCATACACACCGCGGAAGTCCAATTGTTCATCGTTGGCATCAAGTTCCACGAAGAGATTGAAGATTTCGTCCAGCACTTCATCCGGGCGCGCGTTCTTGCGGTCCACCTTGTTGATCACAACCACCGGCTTGAGATTCAACTTCATGGCCTTCTGCAAGACAAAACGTGTCTGAGGCATGGTGCCCTCGAAGGCATCGACCAGCAGCAATACACCGTCGGCCATTTTCAAGACCCGCTCCACCTCACCACCGAAGTCGGCATGGCCCGGCGTATCAATCAGATTGATCCGCGTATCCCCATAGGTGATCGAGAAGTTCTTCGAGGTGATCGTGATCCCCCGCTCGCGCTCCAGGTCGTTCGAATCCATCACCCGTTCGGCGACTTCCTGATTGCTGCGAAACACGTCGCACTGCTTCAGGATCTGGTCAACCAGGGTGGTTTTCCCGTGGTCAACGTGGGCGATGATGGCGACATTGCGGATCTGCATGCGGGTTCCTTCGGTAAAGAGCAGCTTCAAATAAACCGGATTCCGGACGTCGTTCCGAAAGTCACTCCGGACATCCAGCGACGTGTGCCGGAGCCGACAAAGAATAGTCAACAAGTCCTCTTGAACCAAACCATCGATGCCCAAAGGCGATATTCGGACTTGACCACGGGTTTTCTTTGCCTGCAAAATACTTGTGGTAGACAAACCACAAGGAGAAATGCCGGCCATGATGAACCCTGACCAAGGTCCCCGCTACAGCCCGGAACGCGACAAAGCCATCCAGGTCCTACGCGGGCTGGGATTGACCGAAACCGAGTCCGAGACCTACTTTACGGCCCTCCAGACCTGCTCCGACGAGCCGCTCAGCAGTTATAAACTGGCCCAGATCATGGGCCGGGACCCCGCCAATGTGGCCAAAACCCTCGGCGCGCTGGTCCGTCTGCAGGCCATGACCGTGGTGCAGGACAAGCCCCGCCTTTATTTGCCCACCGACCCCGCCACCTTCACCGAGAGGGTTCTGCGGCGGCTCCAGCACCATGGCCGCGAAGCAGTCGAGCTGTTGCAAACCTTCCAATCGCCCCAACCCGAAGGCGTCACCCTGAGCCTCGCGAGCAGCAACCAGGTTCTGGACAAAGCACGGGAATTGCTGACCGGATGCCAGCAACACGCCACGATATTTGGCTCCAAGGAGAGCCTGCGCGAACTCGGCGCTGAACTCGAAGAGCTTGGCGAACAATCGGACCGCACCGTGCGCGTGCTCAGCCCGGTGCCCATGATTTCGGACAACGTCGACATCACCGTTTTCAGTCCGGTCAGTGACCTGGCCACCCTCACGGCCCAGGAGTTTCTGCAGGTGGTGGTCGACGACCGCGCCTGGCTGAGTGCCGTGCTGGACGATGAAGGTGGGCAGGCGCCCTGCGGCTGGTGGGGCGACCATTCGCCCATCGCCAGCGTGCTTGGCGGCACGCTGACCCTGGCCTGGCAAGCAGGACACTCGCCGCTACCGGCAGCTGAACCGGAGCCCGAAGTGGAAGTGGAAGCAGAAGTGGAATTGGAGCCGGAATCGGAACCAGAAGAGTCCGCACCAGAGCCGGTTTCCGAACTTGTTTCCGAACCAGTTCCAGAACCCGTACCCGAGCCAACACCAGAACCGGAACCCGTCGCCGAGGAAGTCACCGAAGAAGAGATGGATTTCGAAGAGGGGATCACCTTCCTGATGCGTCACGAAGACCGGAAGGCCAAAGAAGAGGGAGAGCGTTGAAGCCCTCCCAATGCTATACCGGATCTAAATAATGGTGCGGTTCGGAAAGGTTTTCTCCAAGTATACTGTTGCACCCATATGATTCCGGTCAGCTGTCTCAAGCTACAAATTTTTTGGCTGGCAGGCAACCTGCAGGTTAGTGGGATTTCCGCCTTTGCCACAACTGGCTCAGCTTCAATTCTTCCAGAAAGCCGCCGTGGTCAGGGTCTTCCCGGTATCGCTTGCCGACAATCAAGTGGACTCCCGCGCTGACAATTTCGGCCGTGAGCGGGGTCTCCCCCAAGGCTTCGCCATCGATCTGCACCGCCACCGGCGGGTCAGTCGCAATGGTCACCTTGCTGGCCTGAAAATGGTGCAGGCGCGATGTGGACCGATAGCGCCAGGTCAACATGCGAAAGACCACGGCGATCAGGTCCCACAGCGAACGACTTGAAATCACCGTCACATCAAATTGTCCATCGTGGGCACTGGTATCGGGCGTCACCTTCAGATTCAGGTCGCCAATTTTGCCGATATTCGACAGCAGGATCGTATTGCCCTCGAACTCGTGCAGTTTTTCCTGCTCATCCTCGATAAAGATGCGCACCTCATCGAGGTTCAGGGCGTTGCGAATGCCGGCGCCCAGATAGGTAAAAATACCGAACAGGTTTTTTAACCGGCGCGGTGAATCCTGGATCACCTTGGCCGGATACCCCAGGGCCGCCATCAGGAAAAAATGCCGGTCCAGCTCGGGCAGGAATCCGACATCAAAGGGCAGCACCCGGCTTTCCAGAATA